>NZ_JBBMXV010000015.1 GCF_037996645.1 Halalkalicoccus tibetensis | reverse complement strand
GGTTGTGAGGTGATACGCAAAGCTACGGAACAATAGAAGCGGAGGGCGGCACCGCGCCGACCCGGACAAGGAACGCGACTTGGCACATCCGTTCTTTGTCCGGGTAGGTGCTTATAGATTGCCCCTCGCGAGCCGTGGCTTTGTCAATCAGCTATGAGCACAACAGCCGACGCTACGGACAGAAGTGCCGTCGAACAGCTCGCCGAAAACGTCGCCGATCTCCAAGAGACGGTCGAGCAGCAAGCGAAGCGGATTGAACAGCAAGCCGAAACGATCGAAAGATTAGAGACAGAGGTTAAAATTCAATCCTCGAACATCGGCGGCGCCCACAATCGGATTAGTGAACTTGACGACGAGGTTTCCCAACTGGAACCCGACTCTGGCCACGAAACCCCAGGGGTAGACGGGGACAAAACGGGGTCGCAGGACAGTCAGACACCGCTTGAACGCATTTGCGGGCTTCCCGAGCATATTGCCGATCGGGAATTGACAGTGAATCAAGAGCGCGCCCGGTTCGTCGCGCGGGACGTGCGCGATTACGCCGAGAAGGTCCCTGCTGGCCTCGTCATCGATAGCCGAGCGATCAAGCGAGTGTTAACCGCCTCGGAAGGAAAGCGTCCACACACTCAAACTGTGGCCCGCGTGATGAACTTCCTCGATGACCTCGGCAAAAAGGATGTCGAGCAAAAGAAGCGGCGCGGGAAGAAGCTCATCGTCATCGATCCAGAGGCCGCCACGAAATATACAGCTCATCACGATCGTTGTGATGGAGAGAGTGGTCCAACCTATGCAGAAGGCGTGATTTCGAGCGGATAACGCCACATCGACAAGAATAGTCCGCGAAAGCGAACCGCGCAAGCAAAGTCGTAGTAGCAGCAGGTGTAGAGGGAATCTTGAGTTTTAGTGGTAGTATGATGAATGAAACCGAAGTTGGTGGTTCTGGCTTCGTGAGCGTATCACAGCACGGTGTGATATGGTAAATACAACAATATCCTTTTCAAGTAGCCAGTTGTTGTACAAGGTTATTTTGGGAGTCTGGTGAAATCAGTATGCTCTCAACAGACGATACAACTGAACCCTACAATGGTTCGTCTGGAACAGGTGCGTGAAGGGGATCGGGACGCTAGCCTCGCACTGCAACCATACGGGTACACCTGGAACGCGGGGTAATGCCTCGATTCCCGGCTTCTGGGACGCTTCAACCCCACGAGGGTACGTCTGGAACATTCTGAATCCGTCGCAGTCGTCGACGTGGCTGACGAGGACACCGATGCCGTTGTTTCGTCAAATGACAAGCCGTAAGGTCTCGACCGCGCCCAGGAGCAAGCGAACGAGCGCGCACAGCCCGGTCACGATAGGGCGGCAGATCGCGCCGCTCGATCCTGCGTTCGGTCCGACCCCGGCCGAGGAGGAACCGGCTCCGGAAGAACCAGCGGACGCTGACGCATCGGACGACCCCGACACGGAGGGGGCTGAAGCGCAATGAGCACAGCTGTCGGCACAGGTGTTTCCGTACGTTACTGAAATACCTAGAAGCTACAGTGCCCAAATGACTATATGACAATATAATTATTCTTCTGAATTAAATATAGACAATATTTATTTGCTCGTATAGATTACATTATAGCATGACAGCTATTTCCTGGCGGATGATCACCGTCTTTGCTCTGGGTATTACTCTCGCAGTTTCAGGGTGTACGGCGTGGAGCGACAGTGAGTCCGAGAGTACCGAGATCGTCGTCGAAGGCGAATCCGACGCCGCGGTCAACCTCGCTGAATCTGAACAACCCGCGGGTGAGATCTCCATCAGCGAACGCCTAGCAGAGAACGACGACGAAGCCGAGTTAACCGAGCCGCCGGACGAAGCCGATGAGACGGAGACTGAGTCAGGTGCTGACGAACCCGACCGGGAGCCCGAACGAGACGATAGCGAACCGGATGTCGAGGATCTCCCCGAAGAAGCCGAGCCGATCGACCCTGAGGAGGGCACTCAGACCCCTATCCCTGAGCAGTATATCCACGAGAATGACGACGACACCGAAACGATCGCGTTCGAACTCCCCATGGCTGACATCGAAAGTGGCGCCGACGATCCCTCGGTGCCTGCTGTGTCCTCCTTACAGGTCGAACAGGGAACGGCCGAAGAAGGTGATCCGGTGGTTCGATTCCACCTCGGAGGAGAACCCGTCGACATACGCTTCGTCGATGTCGACGCGATAGCGGCCGAGGTCGTCGGTTCGAACCTCGTCATGGTGACGGGTGACATCGGCGACGATCCCGCGTTGGTCGTGCAGGCCCAGTCCGATACCGTAGCTTGTGAAACTGGGGAGCAGCAGTAGTACACCGAGTCCGTTTCGAGTTCGGGGATTTATCGGGACCGTGATCGCGTTCTGTAGCGACCGGGTTCGAGGACGAGATACGCAACGAGGGCGGGAATCCCGGCAGCAGTAGCCAGAATAGCGCTTCCTGCGACCAACGGGTGGATGCCGTGAAGCGCGATGAGCAACGATGGCGGGAGGACGATTGGGTAGTGATACTCCGCGAGATGTCTGTAGTAGTAGCCCGTCTCCGGCGGTGCTTCGATCTCGACGGTGACGTCAGCTGAGGTGCGAGCCCCGAGATGGGTTACGGAGCGGTCGACCGCTATCCCTTCGCTTGCCGGTTCGGTGACCACGACCGTCGGAACGACCCCCGTGTTCGGAACCGTATGTGTATCACGGCTAGTTTCGCCCGCTTCGATGACATGGGATGCTGGCGAGTCGCGTTCCGCGCTCACGATCCCGTACTCGTGAACGCCCGACGGGATGGCCATACCCGCCACTAATGGCATCGATACGACGATAACGATCAGAACGACGAGGCGACGACGGGAGAGAACGCCGCGTCGTGAACGGGACCGGGACCGAAAGCGCCGCGTCCGGTCCTCACCACGGAGTATCGTCACAGCGAGAACCACAGCGCCGAGACCGATGAAGAGATACCCCAATCCGGCGGCACCCCCTGGTATCGGTCTCCCCAATAGCTGTGAGAGGACGGCGGACATGCTAGTGAGTATATTTGACATAAACAGCACCATTGTTCCGAGATGTGGTATGACGACGACGGTAGTACCGATCTGCAGGGCAGTCGCGAGTATCTGACCGTCCGTCACTGGGGGTTCCCCTTGGCTCTGGTCGGAAAACGGGTTAGCGTCTCCTTGTGTGATATACCCGTGATCGGTCTCGCCAACGATACGGTGTGTCGTCACCTCACCGCCCTGGACGTTGGTCGCTTCAAACACGATAACGTCACCCTCTTCGACTTCTCCGCTTAGCAAGCCTGGAACGGCGACGAACCCATCCCCTGCATCGATCGTCGGTTCCATGCTCCCTGTTTCGACGAAACCCAGTCCGATCGGCTGCCCTAACAGTCCCCCACCAATCAGTGGCAGCAGCACGACTCCAATGAGACCGAGAAAGGTCCATTTACGTAGACTCAAGGCAACCAATGGAATCTATCCGATAATAATCTTGTACAGACATATATCCTCCGGTATACATACTATCTCTATCATGTAATACAGAATGAAACTCATACAATATATGTCATACAAACTTATTTATCACTCTCGGAGTATTATCCAATGAACAGATGGGAGCGGATGAAACCGAAGACCGATCACTCTCGCAAAACGAGATTTTTCAGGTCCTGAGTAGCCATCGTCGGCAGCGAGTGATAGAGATCTGTGAGCAATCGGTAGAGCCGGTGAGCCTTTCGGACCTCGCACAGGAGATCGCGGCTACCGAGCAGGAAAAGGAAGTCGCCGAACTGACTGGGAAGGAGCGAAAACGGATCTACACCTCCTTACAACAGGTTCACCTCCCGATGATGGCGCGCGCGAACGTCATTGAATATGATGGACGAACAGTCGAACTTACCGAAGACGGCTCGGACATAACGATATATATGGATATCGTGCCCTCCGGTACGGTCTCGTGGGCAGTCTATTACTTCGGGCTGTCTGTGATCAGCACGATAACCCTCATCGGTGTCTACTTCGATGTCTACCCACCGCAGCTCCCAGATATTATATGGGCAGTACTGATCACCGCCGTATTTGGTAGTTCCTCGATCGTCCATCTCTATGTGATCAAACAGTTCTCGATGGGCTGGTTTCCAGTCCAGTTCAAATGATCCGAATCGCTACCCGGTGGAAGCACGACTTCCGAGGGGGTCAATACTTACCGGGGATATCCCGATCGCCGATTCAATCAGGCTGGAGGAACCTGTTCTATCAGATACTACTACAATGAAAATGTCTATATCTATGGACTTATATATAATACATACTTGATAGCTAATCGAGTGAACGAACAGCGAGGTAGATGCAAACAACGGAAGCAGTACGGCAAGATCCGTGTTTCGAGTCGTGAGAGAGCGGATGAGACGATAGACAGGATCACGGATCGCGACCGGTCTCCAGGTGCTCGCTACGAATGAACGATCAAAACGTCTCCGACCCAGAGTTCAAGCTTCGATATTACCTCGACAGGTATTTTACACTCGTCATCGCCGTTTTGCTTGTCTGTCTGCTCATCAGTGGCTGGGTGACGTACGTCGCCTATACTGACCAGCAGACCGAGACGGACGAGGAAACGCTCGCTGTCTACGATTCGACGGTCGACTTCCAGCATTCGGCGACGGCCCCCGAGGACAATCCACTCTATGCTGCCGGCACTGAATTGGAGAATCAGTCGGTCTATTTCTATCGTGCAACACCGGTAGTCGATGGGGAGTTCGTCTATGAATACGAGACTACGGAGCCCACCGACGTCGAGATAGAAACGGATTTAGAGCTAGTCCTTCGTTCGACGGAGGAGATCGATAACGACGACGAAGTGCTTCTCGAACATTGGCGCCAGTCAGAAACGGTTGGTGAAGAGACACTTCAACAAGAGGGGAGTTCTGGTGAACACACGATTCCATTCGGGGTGGCGATCGCGGATCTCGAACACCAGCTGTGGACTATCAACGAGATTCTTCGGACTCCTGAACAGAGACCCGATGACGATCTGGGGAGCCTCCCCGGCGACACAGAAATCGCGGTCGTCGCAACGACATCCGTTACGACAGACCTTGCTGGGGAGGAAATAGAGCGAGAGGAGGTGAATGAACTAGTGATGGATCCCCAAAGTGGGTTGGTCCGTGTCGACGAGAGGACCGAAACCGAGCCAACGGAGGTTATTGAAACATCGACCGACAGTGTCCCGCCGAGTGTTTTCAGTGGTATCGTCATACCGCTACTGGCCCTTGGTTCGCTGGTAGCTGTTGTCGGACTAGCTGTTGTACGTTCACGCGGAAGAGTAGCTCCAGCACCCGATCGCCTACGGCTGTACGAGGAGCAACGGGCACGCAAGCGGTTCGATGACTGGATCTCGACGGGGACGATGCCGGAAGAGCATCTGCAGTTGCCGACCACGACTGTCAACTCACTCGCGGATCTCGTCGATGCGGCGATCGATACGAACAGTCGTGTAATTGAGGATGAGCAGTTGCCAGTCTACCACTTCGTGAACGGTTCGACACGATACGTATACACACCACCGACGCATCTGACGACCGAGTCGAGTCCTACAGAGGGTGAGGTGGAGGACTGATTTCTTCATTCAGCTGATTGCAGATACGTCGTAGTCATCATATCTATATTTTGCAATACGTTGATCGGTCGAATAGCATTTTCAGGGTGTCCCTGAAGGGGTTCAGGGTCTGCCAGAAAAAAGTCAGGCACCTTGATACTATGTGGGTAGCGCTCTATTACTAATATAACCGTGGTAGGATCCCTACCGCGTAAACTACCATATAATGAACCGACGAAATGTACTAATTGGCTTAGGTGGAATGAGTGTGGGAAGCGGCGTACTGTTCGGCACGGGGGCGTTTGCGAGCACGGATGCGGATCGTAGTGTCTCTATCGCGATCGCGGGCGACGCGAGCGCATATCTGGGTATCGAAGGGCACCCCGACTATACTGGGACTGAGGTCGCTGGTGGTGTCGAGGTCGTGACCCTCGAAATGGGTGAGCTCGACGGAGCAGACGGTGAAGGGGTCAATCAGCGGGCAACGACGACGATCGATGAGATCCTCACGTTCACGAACCAATCGGCGAACGATATCGACATCGAGATCGACAGCGATGTCGATGAGATCTCGTTCGACCCATCGTCCTTCAGCGGTCTCTCGCCGGGGAGTTCCGAATCGACCGGCATCACGATCGATACCACGGATGAGCCGGAAGAAGATCTCACTGGTGATCTCACCATCAACGCGACCCTCGCAGGAGACGGTGGCGACGGTGGCGGCGAAGACGGCGACTGATCGAACTGAGCGACTGACTCGATAGGCCGCCCGAAGTATATCGGCAGGGCGGTTTTTAGCACAAGAAACTACTCTTAGCGGAGCACGCCGAACGATATATCACGAGATTCAAAGAATGGCATCCGACCGGCACCTAAGTGACGCTGACAGCGAGCGCACGTCTCCAAGCCGTGAGGAACGTGTCGCTGCTGCTCGAACCGTCGTCTATGGTGATGACGAGGAACTCATCACTGCTGAGGAACTCGATTCAGCCCTTGAGGAGTACGGTGTTGGTATCGGTGAAAGCGAGGATGGGCTCCCAGAGTACCTGGATGTCCCTCGGGAGCTGTCGCTCTCGGCGTGTCACATGGCGGTCGACCTTCGTCGTGATCCGGCAGAATTTATCGCACCGCGTGCCTAAACAGGCCTTCTCCCCTTTCCTCAAATAAGAGCGCGATATGTAGCACCGGTACTGGGTGAGATTCCTTTTCTTATACAAGAATTTGTAAGCTCGACGAGCCCGATAGGGACGACGAGTAACGACCTTGTTCAACATCGGCGATTCGAGACGACGTGTTGAACAAGGTGGCGAAGACTGGGGATCTAACGCCGGGTCTCGTCGATCGGCTCGGTCGACATCCGCTCGCAACGCCAATAGTGGTCTCCGTCGCGTAGCTCGTCCTCGCCGTCGAGTTCGCTCTCGCGCAGCGTGATGCTAAAGTCGAACCTCGCATGCGCCCGTCCGTCGTCGGAATACGGGACCTCAAGCCAGATGTTCGTGAGGATAATCTGGAACCGCTGATCCGGCGTTAGTGGCGCGTCATATCGGAGCCTCTTTTGGAACCGAACGCCGTCGCCGCGGCGGTTGGTGAGACTTTCGGCGTCGACCTGTTCGTACTGGTCCCAATCGTGTTTATTGAAACGTCGGTCCGCGACCACGTCCATGAACGCCGGTCGCTCGTCGACGTAGTACGCCTCTCGATAGTCAAACGCGGGTTGAATCGCAAGGACGGACATGAGCGCGTCCTCGGGTGTTCGGCCGTAAGCTACGTCGAGGTCGACGCCAGCGGTGATTTTTTCCATCTGACGATCCCTCTCCTGCCGTCCACTAAACGTTATCGCGCGACGGTCTCGGATGTGTCGGCCGGTCGACAGTACCGCACAGTTGTACATGAGATCTCTCCCCCGCGCCCCCCGCCCCCCACGGGGTTACACAGGCGAAGATCCGCAACCACGGTTTTGTACATCAACTCGCGAATCCGATGTGCAACTTCCGACGCTGACCGTCCCAATTCACTCCAACGTCACAATCAGATGATTCGAAGAGAGGTTATCGGGCCTGGTTGAGGCAGTTAGTACCTCGATCTAAGCCACTTTCCGAGATCGATGTGCAAAATGAACCATGCGGATAAACACTGACGGGAAGTATGCCTGGCGCACTGATCTCTACGACCGCGTCGGCGAACAATTGGGGGAGAACACGCGTTCGGGGGCGATTGACGCTAGTTGTAAGTTTACCCACGAAATGCTCGCGAACCTCGAAGCCGCCACCGACCACTCGGATATGACCGAGGACCTAGCCCGAACGTTGTCGACGAGTTCGGTCGAGATCGAGTACCGAATCGAGTCGGGGGTAAGAATAAAGGACTAATCTGATTCTCGCGATGCGGCCGAGCGCATCAAGAACGCGACGCCGTTCGATCCGTTCGCCCGTTAGGCACACGCCGATAGATGCAACTCTGGCGGACACTACCGACGTATTTGATAGGGACGTTAGCTGTGCCTGAGTGGGATTACAGTACTCCATGCGTGGATTTTGGATCGTGGGCTTGGGATCGTAGTAGTCGACTCTCCCTCTCCGGCACCGTGTTAATATAAGACATATACACAAATTAATATCATTAAGTGTTTATGGGTGAGCTTTATATATCCAATCAGCGTTGATTCGGGTACACACAATGAGCCCGGAACTACTCACCCAGAAGGCAACCGCGACCAACGACCCACTCCCTGCTGAACTCGACTCAGGAAATTCCAAACTCGTCTACCTGTATCTCAGTATCGTCGAGGAAGCAACAGTCGACGACCTCCAAGCGGCACTGGACATCCAGCAGCTCACGTTGTTCCCCACGCTGAGAACGCTTGAAGGCGAGGATCTCATCGAGCGCACCGGTGAGACAGTTACGATCGCCGCCTAACAGGACTTCTTCCAGTACTCGATTCTCTGTTCGATTCTTCTGTCTCGTTCGATAGTCTCGTCGCACCCTGGTATTCACTCTGCTGAGCAGGACTCGAACGAAGAGTGATTTCTCACTCTTTGCTTTTGATTAGCAATAGCTTCGTGAGAGATGGTCTCAATATATCACAAAAGATCTTTATTTATATCCGAGTTAATAAATGGTGATGACGCCTGCATTCCTCGGTCTCAACAAGATGGAGCACCGGCAGAGAATCAACCACGAGAGCGATGACGTACCGACTCGTTTTTTCTGAAGCGCGCCGAGCACTTCCTCTTTCGTAGTAGCCAGGTACTTTCCGGCAGCATTAGCACTACTCTTGTCAGCACGGAAAGCACAGTTCCCGCTCGAGACAAAGCTAAGTCGTGCCAGATTGTAACATAACTTGGGGTGGCGGCCCTAGTACCCCCGCCACCTAGATTGCTGACCTCTCCGGTCCAGAGATGTGTTCCAGGTGAGAATCGAGCCTGATTTTGAATATGTGTACCAAGGAGATTGTTCGCAATCGCCAGCATGCGTCGGGGTTAAGGTTTGAGCGCGCGTTCGAATCGGGCGAACACTTTTGATTAGAGCTTGAAGAGGAGCTTAACCGATGAGCAGCGACGACGACCGCGGGGCGCCCCGATCCCGTGACGAGATACGTGAAAAGCTGCGGGAATTAAAGGCGGAGAAAAGCGCGCATACGGACCTCCTAGATCGCAGGAAGCCTTGTGCAACACTCGCCTTTCACGAGCGTCGATGTGCACAAGGTAAGGTGGCGGCCCAAGTACTCGAAAGCGCCCTTTGAAAAATCTCAATATACTAATACGAAGTGTGGCTTCGCAGAACAAGTTCTAATAGTTCCCCAATTAATCCGAGAAATAGCTACCTATGAATAAAAATAAGAAGATAGTCCCGACTGCCACGGCCATGTTCATGTCCCAAAAAGATCTTTCAGACCATGGGTCTGGAGCTTGTCAAAATAGCCGAGGAGCATACCCACTGCGACGATCAGAACAAAGAAAATGATTGCATCTACAGCCATCCCTAAGCTAGCGGTCTCTATTATTGGTTGAAATACGTTTCTTATACCAAGGAAAGATAACAAGAGGAAGAGATAGCCTATGCTAATGAGAAATCCTCCAAGAATATTCTTCTGAGTCAGTTCTCCTTTATCGTCTAGTACATATCTGGTAACGGCAATCCAAATAGGAACTAGCAATATCAGAGCCTCAAACAATCTGAGGGCGGCGAGACGTACTTTCAATGTGAGTGTAGGCACGAGGTCATGCGTCGCCAGGATCTCATCGTCGGCCCTTCACTACGCTTGTTTGTCTACTCCTCGGTACTCTGACTTGTCTGCATCGCGTCGCTATTGAATGTAATTCCTGTATCGCCGTCAGCATCGAGTACGATAATCCCGGCAGTAGAATCGGTGAGATCAACAAACTCTTCAAGAGCAGTCTCAGCTGCTGATTGCGCCGACTCACCATCCTCTAACAGTCCGGCAGTGCGCTGTGAGAGCGTTGTCCTGATGATGTCCTCGCCTGTGCCTGTAACGCTCACTCCGCCAGCGTCGGTACAGTAAAACCCACTCCCTGCCTGTGGGACATCACCGACCCGCCCCGCAATCGCATACGAGAGGCCGCCAGTCGAGGTTGCGGCGGCCAACTCGTCACCAGAACGGGCAACCGCACCGACCGTCCCTGCACCGCCGAAGACTTCATTGACCCATTCAAGCTGCTCAAAGGCGTCACCATCTGGTGGGTCAAGTTCTTCGAACTCTTCAAGACCGTCCTCGGTCGTGAGCGTAACGTTTGTATCGATTCCAAAGCCAGCCGCAACTTCGGCGGCAAATTCACCACGAACGAGTACATGGGGCGTTTCTTCCATAATGACGCGAGCAGCGCGAGTAGCTTCGGATACACCTGGCACCGATGCAACGGCACCGATCTCGAGATCGCTCAACATGATACCGGCGTCGGTTCGCACTTGGCCGTCGCTCTGGATCGCACCACCGACTCCGGCATTGAACATTGGCGACTCTTCAAGAACACAGAGAGCACTCACTACAGCATCAAGCGGCGTCTCCTGTGCGGCTCCGTGTTCGACTGCGTCGTCAAGAACGGCTTGTCGCGGCTCAGGCTCATCCGGGACACCGCCCGCACCACCGTGGAGGATAATCTCGATGTCGTTTTCTACTTCGTCGTTCGCTGCCGCGGGTCCAGAGATGGCCCCGCCTGCGACGACTGCTGCACCAGTGGTCTGGATGAATTTTCGTCGGTCCATGACAACAATACCCATTCGAGGGAGGATAATAATCATTTTCAAATATAGGATTAAAAACTATTTTCAGAAAATATTAGATAGTGTGCTTCCGATTGGATTGGGAATCAGTCGCCCGTCGGGACGCCGATTTCGGTGCCATCCCAGACGCCCGCACCGAAATCGACCGCGCCGTTCCAGTGGCCGACGACGGTCGCGACCGCCAGATCGCCCGAGATGTTCACCATCGTCCGCAGCCGGTCGAGGATCGGATCGACACCGGCGACGAACCCGACCACCTCGAGGGGCAGGCCCAACTGGGTCAACACGAGCGTCAGCATGATCAGGCCCGTTCCCGGGACACCTGCTGAACCGATGCTTGCGAGCACCGCAATCCCGACTACCATCAGTTGTTCGGTTATAGACAGCGAGACGCCGACGAGGTTCGCCGCGAATATCGCAGCCACGCCCTGATACATCGCGGTCCCGTCCATGTTGATCGTCGCGCCAAGCGGCAGGGAAAAGCCATACACCCCCTCGTTGATCCTGAGGTTATCTTCGGCGTTCGACATTGTCACCGGCAGTGTGCCGGCGCTCGACCGGATGCTGAGTGCCGTGATCAGTGCCTCCTTCGAGCCGACGAGAAACGCGATCGGCGACTGTTGAGTCAGAAGCATGATCAGCCCGCCGAGATGGGTGATGGCGATGTGGATCAGACACGCGACCAGCATCGCCCCGATCAGCAGCCCAAACGAGACGAGCGCGTCCGGGCCCGCTTCACCGAAGACCGCAGCCATGAGCGCGAAGACGCCAATCACACCGTATTCCATGATTCCCCAGACAATCTTGAATAGTGCTTCTGAAGCAGTCTCCATGATATTGAAGATCGTTTCGGCACCCTCGCGGATCTGGGGATCGTCCGTCGCGTCACGCAGAAGTGCAAGTGCGAGGCCGAAAACGAGCGCGAAAAACATCGTCGCTAAGACGTCGCCTTCGGCCATCGCTCCGATCGGTTCTTCGGGAACGATCCCGAGCAAGACCTCAATGATACCCGGCGTCGCCTCGGTATCGACCTCTGCCTCGGTCAGCGTCAGTCCTTGACCGGGATTAACGACATTTGCGACCGTTAGTCCGATGAAGACGGCAATTGACGAAGTAATCGCATAGAGGACGACAACTTGGCCCCCGACCTTTCCAAGAGTCGTGGGATCAAGTTGGCGAATCCCCATGATGAGGGTGAAGACAACGATCGGAATGACGATCATCGAAAGCAGTTGGACGAAGAGATCGCCCAGTGGTTGTAAGACGGTCGCGGGTTCGCCGACGATCAGCCCGACGAGCGAGCCCAGAACGAACGCCGCCCCGATCCGGTAAACGATCGGAATCGACCGATATTGGGTCCACAAATTCATACTGGTACTAGTTCCCATTGACCAAACCACCTGAGGCAACCATTAAATAACTTCGTATTGACATACTGTTAGTATCCTACGGCTGATAAAATCGATCGCAGAGGGAGTCGTTACGGCTCTGCGTCCCGTTCCTCTGGGTTGTCCCAGACGTCGATTTCTTCGCCGTCGACGATTCGCTGTTGGTCGTAGCCGAGTGCATTCATCAAGACTTGGTGCCCGAGGAGCTCGAGACCGTAATTAACCATCCCGAATGGATGCAGGTTATTCTGGAGTGCTGGCGGTAGGACACTACTAATAACGTGAATTCCGGTCTCCTCGCCATCGTGTTCGAGTGCGCCAACGGACACCTGATGATCAGTCGTCGCAGCGACGGTTCCACCAGCTCCTTCGAAGGCATCGGCGTCTACGAGTGTCATCGGGGCCTCGATATTCGGCGAGGCATAGCCCAATCCGGCGACGTTCCACATTTCGCGCTGGACAGGGCGAATGCCCTCCATCAGGCGATGATCGAGATTCTTCCCGTCAGAGGGAAGCTCATCGTCAGGATCGTCCTCGTCGGGATCATCATCGAGCAGAGCGAACTGACGCTCGATTGATTCGATATCATCGTCAGCGACGCCCGCTGCGAGATCGCTTTCAAGATGGCCGAGCAGTTGGACGCCTCGATCAGTCAACACGAGATTCCCTCCGGTATCGACGAACTCGTCAAGTTGATCGAGACACTGCTGATCGTCAGCAGGCTCGTCATGGTTGATGACGACGTTATCGTAGGCGTCTCCATCGTCCAGCGCGCCATCGGTAACATCGTCGACGCTAACAATATCGAGGTCAGCATCAGCAAAGAACTCGGCATTGTCCTCGAAGTACTGCATTGGCGTCACTTCGTATTCAGCTTGGGTGAATCCCAACACTTCCTCCGGATCGGGAGCGAGGACACCATCGACATCCTCCTCATTTTCTTCCAGGAGAAGCTGCTGTGAGCTCACCGTTACCTCGTTTTCATCATCGGATCGGTTCTCAATATCGACCGACCACTCGCCTGCCGCCGGATTGGTGACATTCCATTCAGCCTCCCGCTCCATCTCCTCAGTTGACTCGTAGGTTTCGACCGCCTCACCATCGGGATCGATCAGTGTAGCGGTAACTGGCCCGTCATGTTCGACGGTGACAGAGATCTGCCCAGCATCTCCGGACACATCGAACGAAACGACGTCAGTCTCGTCACTCTCCAGCGTCGATGAAGACGATGTGAACGTCTGTTCTGTGTCAGCGAAGACGAGATCGTCTGAAGACCGGGTGAGCGTTTCGCTAGCCACGTATGCAGTCGAACGTCCATCGGTTTCGATGGTGGCCTCGACATTGGATGTGCCGTGGTCGATGTACCCACGGACGACGGCCTGGTAAGTGTCGACCGCGAGGTTCGTGAAGTCGTGACGATAGTCCATTCTACCCTCACCGGAATATTGCAGGAATTCGACTGTGTTGCCCTTCACACCAAGCCCACTAAACTCCTGAAGTCCCCCAACGAAACTCCGAAAGCCACCAGTAGTGGTGTACCCGAGCGTATCAACAGAAGATCCGTCTCGGAATATGAGTTCGGGTGCCACATCCTCCGCTTCGAGCTCGTCGTCGTCTTGGGCGAAGCGCTCGACACCGTCGAAGAGTGCGTCTCTATGGTCCTCGATCGGTCCGAGTTCTTCACGCACGTACTCACCAACCACGCGTGTCATTTCATCAGCATCGTGCAGCTCTTGATGATCGAATTGGTTGCTGTTCTGGGTTAGCGTGTAGTACAACGGACGTGATTCAACGGGTTCTTCGGACCAGCCCATACCATGGAGGTCTGCGACTGTTTCGATGTTGTTGTACGTCCGAAGGTGGTTGGTGACGGCCAATGTGTCCGGAACGTGATCGAGAATGTCCTCAGGGACATCATCGTCAATCTCGGTAGGTTGGTCGTCTTCGAGATTTGCACCCCATGCTTCGCCGGGATAGTGGTCGGGGTCAATCCACCCTTCCGTCGGGAACCCGCGGTTCTGATCGACGCCAGCAGCGTTCTCACGTCCGAACTCGTTTTCGACGCCAATATATTGTGGCTCACGGCGGACCCATCCATCAGGGTTTGTGAGGACAAAAACAACAACGATATCGTCAAGCCATTTGTCCATGTCGGGCTCGTCTCTAACTAGTGTTTGCTCGACAAGGCGGAGAAATCCTTCACGACCATAGGGTTCGTCACTGTGAATCGAGATCGAAAATACACACTTCCGTTTTTCTTTAAACGAATCGCTATCCTCAATATTATTTGTCAATTCACCGAACCACATATCCTGTGGATCAGTCTCGCCTTCGAGAAGGTTATGATAACCGGGGGTCTCACCAACCCTAAATATGTTGAGGCGGTCACTATGCTGGTCCTCGAGGTATCGTAGTCCTTCAACTGCCTCGTCAAATGAGATATACTCGATACTCTCCTCAACCGATGGAAACACTCCATCCTCGTAGTTATCGAGCTTCCAGAAGGGGTTCGCACCGGGTGAGAATTCCACCTGTTCGATCTCATCAAGTTCGAGGACATCCGACGCTTGGAACGGTGTCACACCTATGTGTGCGGCTGGTTGGGGATCGGTCGTCTGTTCGATATCAACCGGCTCGGTTTCATCATCACCGATATCCTGCTCGAGCCCGAGATCCTCAAGCGCGTCAAAGCCGGCTTCGCTCTCAAATAGTACTAGCGTTTGGATTACGTAGTCGCCCTCAACGTGGTTGCGAATAAAGTCATACAGCTCGGTTGCCTTCTCTGATTCATGATCCGCGACTGCGTGGCCCGGCAACGCAAGCGCACCAGCGGTAACTGCTGAGAGCTGCATGAACTGTCGTCGGTCGATCGGACTGTCCTGAAACCGCGCTGAACCGTCGCCAGATTGGTTTTCTGGTCGGTCCGCCGTCGATTGCGTTTTGTTTCGGTCTGTCATGGTTACACATGGTAGATGTTATCTACCGACAGGATTTGCTCCTGCAACCATAAAATAATTACCTAAAATAATTTGGTATTAAGTGTATTATATTATAGTACTAAATTATAGTAACAGTAATAGATTGGGGAGAGTACTATTTTACTAGCTGATATTAAGAGTATATAAATGCCTCACTTGGTAATATACGAGTAGATAATGCATTTGTGCTATAGCATCGCTTCTTCTTTATAACTAATAATATTTTAGAATGGTATTAATTCAAACAGTCGATGCTAGAGGCTACTTCTACAGACAAAGAGAGTTTATTCTCGTGATTCCAATGCTGCAAAGCATACCCTATGACTCTATATGTTCTTAGAAAGACGTTCTCATGTGTTCTGTAGATAGGATTTTTCTATACAGTCAGACTCAGGAGTGGCCGTTTCAGCCGATGCCCAGAAGTCAATCTATCACCGTCAACGAACCGTTCTTGATTATATTCCAAGAGGTTCGTAACGATTGTGTACCCTTGGAACGAGATCGTCAGACGACGGCAGCTTTAATCGCTCGCTGGTGACGCCTTGTGCAACAATCGATGTCCGCAGAAGATTACGGTTGCACAAGGTGACGTATACCCAATCACACTGTGCTGTGATACGCTTGCAGAGCCAGAGCTACTGGCTTCGGTTTCATCTACAATACTACTACTGTAATCGAGAAGCTCCCTTCATACCTGCTGCTACTACGGCCTTGCTTACGTGGCTCGCTTTCGCGGACTATTCTTGTCGGTGTGACGTTATCCGCTCGAGATCACGCCTTCCGCATGGGTTGGACCACCCTCCCCATCACAACGATCGTGATGAGCTGTATATCTCGTGGCAGCCTCCGGATCGATGACGATGAGCTTCTTCCCGCGACGCTTCTTCTGCTGGACATCCTCTTTGCCGAGGTCATCGAGGAAGTTCATGACGCGGGCCACAGTCTGAGTATGTGGACGCTTTCCTTCCGAGGCGGTTAACACTCGCTTGATCGCTCGGCTATCGATGACGAGGCCAGCAGGGGCCTTCTCGGCATAATCCTGGATGTCACGAGCGATGAACCGTGCGCGTTCTTGGTTGGTGGTGAGCTCGCGATCGGCAACGTGCTCCGGGAGAGTGCAGATGCGCTCCAGTGGTGTCTCCGAGTTCTTCGAGGGGTCTTTCTCGGTGTCAACCCCGGGGGTAGTATCTTCAGAAGGGGCGTCCGTCTGTTGGTTTTCGACCTCAGCAATCTTCTGGCGGATCTCTGCCTTATCGCGCTCGTTGTGAGCGCGGTAGTCGGCCAATTCGGTTTCGAGCTCGTTGATCCGGTCGGCTTGCTGCTCGACGGTGTCTCGCAGGTCTTCGACGGTCTGTATGAGCTGTTCAACGGTGCGACTGTCTGTAGCGTCGGCTGTTGCGGTCATGGCTGTCTGAGCAAAGCCACGGCTCTTGACAGGGCAAACTATATGCCGTGTCAGCCAGAAGGGACAGTTGTTCTACGACGGCCCCTTTCCGGCCTTTTTGTTTCCGTAGCTTTGCGTGTTATCTCACATGCCCCTGACTTAAAGCCCAGTGACAATGTGATATCATTTGTCAGACGGACAGCTGACGTATTGCTAAGTGAACACGGACATGTTCCTCATGCAATGAAGAATATCACTGTCCGGCTCGACGAGGAACTCATCGATGAACTTGAGTTAGAAGCTGATGAACACGGCGTATCGCGTAGTGAATACATTCGCAACACTCTTGTAACACGTGATGAACACGACGACACACGCGATGAATACGAGCAAGAGATCACCGATCTCAAAGAGCGAATTAACGAGCTTGAGACGGAAAATGAGAGAATGCGAAATGAGAAGCGGCTTATTCTCGAACAGCGCGAAGAAAATACTGAACTTGTTGAGTACGTCCAAGAAGAGCGGGAGCTGCAACAGCGGCGCGAGGAACGTCTGGATGCCCCTGTGTGGCGACGAGCGAAATGGTGGCTCGTTGGGCGGTGATTTAACGTCCAAATTAATCGCTCGTCTGAGGCCGTAGCATACTCGCGGATTGCCTCGATGATGATGCGCTATATTGAGTTGACACTGAGTCGATACTTGGTTTCTGTCTGACCTCTACGGGTGGTGACGGTGCGAACGGCTAACGGTGATGTCATTGCCACCGAGAATCGACGACTTGCGTCCCGCGGCCGTATTGTGTTCGCCACCGGATACTGATGCGCGGACACCACTAGCTAGATTGGTGCGACCACATTTGTGGGTGTTGGAGGCAGGGACAACACTTAACATGTTGGGGATCATAACAACACTTGATGCCGGAGGATGATGATGCAACGTTACTCCTCGAAACACGGCAGAACTTTGGCGACACCTACGCCGAAGTCCGTGCATGGGATGTTCCCCCGTCGGAGCGATACCCGGACGGGGTCCACTACTCGATGCAGTACGGTACGACCGACGGCAGTCTCATCTTTCGCTACGATAACTTTCCTGACCACCCCGGCGCGGCGGAACACCACAAGCATATCGGCGAATCTCGGGTTGAGGACATCGATTTCCCCGGTGTACTCGACCTGTATCGACGGTTCAAAGCGGAGGTAAATGATCATGAAAACGGACAATGGAAATGAGACAGAATCAGACGAGCGCGTGCTGCACATCCGCTTCAAGCAGAGCGATAGCGAGTCGGTTGAAGCAGCACTCGCAGCGCTCGACCAGGGAGAGACACCTGAACCATATCTCGAGGTCGTGTTTCACGATCCCGTGCAATTGCATCAGGTGACTCGACCGAAAAACTTGGAGTTGTTGCAGGTGATTACGAGCGAGCACCCCGAGAGCATCCGCGAAACAGCCCGAATCGTTGAGCGGGATGTTCGACAGGTCCACCGGAATCTGAACGAGTTAGAATCGCTTGGACTGATCGATCTCGATACAGTCGGACAATCCAAGCGGCCGACGGTCTGGTATGATTCTATCTCGGTCGATCTCTCACTAGATCACCCGGTCAACGACAGACGGGGCGTAAAAGCGTAGCCCCCAGAGACGCTATAACGTCTGGCCGACCTGATCTGTCAACGACTGCCGACTGAGGTCGCACTTTTCGCAGACCTGGAAGCCGTGCTCTTTTTCACGAACTCATGGTCCGCCGGGTCGCATGCTCTCCGCTTGAACGGCGGGTCCTCTCCGAGGGGCATAATCGACGGTTCGCGACACACCGGCATAGGCACTGGGGAGTGAGTCGCCCCGAGTAGCCGCCATGCTCGCCGGTCTATTGAGGGGCTCTCTAGTTGGAGGCGTCCAACACCGAGGCTCGGCGACCGGTCAGCGGGAAATTACACCACTCCTCGAGGATGCTAGACGAAAGCACGTCGCCACCGAAGTATCAGCCGCCAACGGTACAGATACTACTCTGTAGAGGTACTGGACCTTTTGATAGTTCATGGAACGCAATCATGTCATATAGTATAGCGAGTTTCCGTGCTTGCCCGAAAACCGGAAACTCAACAAGCTATAATACCCTCGCTCGAGATCAGACTTATATACCACACCTATGAGCGAAACTGGCTCACGAAACTCGGCAACTCAGAAACAAGCCAAAACCTGGCTCACCCCAGAACAGATCGAACACATCCGCGACGCCTGTCTCTCCGACTCGTTCGCGACCTACCTCCAAGATCGCAATGAAACGCTCATCGTTCTCCTTGCAGATACTGGGCTTCGCGTTAGTGAATTGGTCGCGCTCAACTGGGAGTATCTCGACCTCGATGCTGAACCCGGCGAGCTCTATCTACCGAGTGAGATTCAGAAGGGCAATCCAGGAGCCTCCTACCTTGATCTCGCCGACGAGAGCCGTCGGCAGCTCCGTCGGTATCAGAACCGCGTCTGGAAAGGGAGCAAGGCGCTGTTCCCCTCGCGCCAATCTGACCGCATGACCGACCGCTCTGTCCGCAATGTCGTCACACGTGCTGCTGAGGAAGCAGGCGTCCGCCCCTATCGGATCGAAGGGGGACGTGGTGAGTCACACGAAGTGTCGCCGCATACGTTCCGCCACTCGATCGCGTTTCGAATGATCCGACGGGAGAACAAGCGCCTAGAGGATGTGATGCTCCGCCTTCGTCATGCAAATTTGCAGACTACAGACGAGGTATATGGGCACTTCCGCAGACGATAACTCTGAACCCGACCCCTGCTCATTTGCACAGACTGCCAAGAGTCTCAAGTACGATAACTCTCTAAATATCAAATAACCGATAAGTTTATCAGTCTCTAGTTCCTAGATTTAGGTGGAAGATGTCGGAAGCAAGCTACGCTGGAAGCAACGAGATGCACACTGAGGACGAGCTACTGGCGGATGTCCTTGAGAGGAGTGCAGAACATCCAAACTGGCAACCTCGCGAGAAAGAAAGTAGCATTCACTTCGACGCAAAAAGTGATAGCTACACGATCACCTCCTTCAACCGAGGGATTTACCGCAACCTCCTCAAGCGTGATGACTTCGAGCTCAAATGGCTTGTTGGGCTGGCTGAAGACGGGACAGAAGAACGCCTCGAAACGCTCAAGCAAGCAGCTGAACGACCTGCCCTCCAGATTGTGGGTGCCGTCGGGACGCTTCCCCTTAGTACGTTGAAAATGGGTGCCGGAAGACAGTCCGACCATCTCTCACGCGTAGTCGGCACATACTGAGACAACGGACAGAGGGTTCACACTGGTGATGTGATCAACGCTATTGGGAATACTGAGCCTTCCCAGGCAACTATCATCACAAGTAACTCCAGGTGGTTAGGACCGTTCCTGATCAACTCATTTGACCTCAGAATCGATTTACACTAAATATGAGGTTAGCTCGTAGATCACTCAGGCAAGTACTCGAGGGACCGACCGACCAATGACTTGTTGAAGACGAACTGACGCTACTGAGAGTACAAGCAAAGGGTCCACACTGATGATGTGATCAACGCTACTGGGAACTGTGAGTCTAACCCAGGCCCTCTATCACAACTGACTCCAAGAGCTAGAGTGGCTTGTCAGTCAACAACGTGGAGCTATTGCGTCCTACGGACCCGCGAGAAGGATGGGCATTCCGACTCCCGTGTTTCATCGGAACGTCCCCGATCAGCTACTACGATGTCAATGAATGGATGATTCACGAAGGTAGCGCTCCCGGAGGGGTTAAGATCTTCACCCATCTCCCCCTCAATCTTCAGTGGGGGGTTAAGATGGAAAACCGCATGAGTACGGCGACTTCGAAAGACGATCTTAAGGATCTTAACCCCTTGAGGGGGGTGTGTCTGTGTGGGGAGCCCGCGCTGGCGCTGGTGCGCCCGCACGCGCGCACCAGCCAGCGCCCGCGTGTATAACACACACCCCCCTGGCACCCTTAATATCCTTAAGATCGTATTCTTATCCCTACGCCCTACTGTGATTTTGCGTCTTAATCCCCCGGTTAAGATCGAGGGAGGAGGGATGAATATCTTAAAGTGAACTATGCTCATATATTACTTATTTGTCATTAAACTGTGTTGGCCGCCATGTTTGAATTGAGAATCCTCCTGTCGCCATCACTGGCCATCAAAGACCGCCTGATGCTCCATAATCACAAAATCGTCCACAGCGTCCTCGCATGTCCTATTGTGCAAAAGGTTCCATGGGGGTTGTTTGTTTTCTCGGATTTTATTCTTCACACTCTGAGAGCAGGTGATGATTCATATCAAGCGTGTATACCTTAGAGATCTTCGTAACGAGATGTAGCAAGAGCCGGGCTGCCGAAATGTGCGGTCAAGTCGAGACAAGTGCACGCGCTGAGCTACGGTTGATAGGACACGTGATGTAAGGACGCTGTGGACGATTTTGTGACCACGGAGCGTCAGCCGGTCTCTAATGATCAGTGAATCAGATGGTCTCAAATATCACAGCCGAATGGCGACGAGAGGATTCTTGACTCTGACATGGCAGCCGATACGTCTAGTGACAAGTAAAGAAGGTATGAGAGCTATTCACTTTAAAATTTGCACCCCTCCCCCCGTCGATTTTCAGTGGGGGGTTAAAACGCAAAACCACAGGACGGCGTAGGGAAATAATACCGATTTTCAGGATTTTAACCCCTTAGAGGGGGTGTGTTATAACGCGCGCGCTGGCTGGTACGCGCCCGCGCGCCAGCGCCAGCGCGGCTCACACACAGACACACCCCCCTCGCACCCTTAAAATCCTGAAAACGGCTTCAGATTCGCCGCTCCCTCATGCGACCTTGAGTTTTCACACCCCCGTGAAAATCGGAGAGTGGGGGGTGCAAATTTTAACCCCTACCGGAGCGCTGCTTGCATGATCACCGTGAATCAAGTTGTGTGAGATTGTAACACTCGCTGGCGGTCCATTCCCACCGGTCGCCGACTCATATCACGTGCGACCTCTCCGATTTGAGTATATTTTCAACCAGAAATACAGTAGACGATCGAACGTGTCCCGTCGGCGGATACGTTCGCGCCGATCACGTCGGGGTTTGCATGTGTCGGGTCAACGAGCAGGGACTCGGCGCGTTTATCGATCCGCGTCGTCGGCGTCGGATAGAATATTCCGTTCGATGAGTTCAGATTGAAACTGCGCGGCATCTTCGAGCATGTGTTCGCACCACGGGCACGCAATGCCTTCGAGCATGGCGTCGCCGGGAAAGCCGCCCCGACACACCGGACATGTCCATTCGCTCATAATCGTCGTAGGGGTGCAATCGATAAAGCGCTCGCGATCGCATCGATCCGCTGCTCGACGAGCAGGGCGCATCTTGTTCAACACTCGCCTTTGACAAGCCGCCGCTGTTGCACAAGGTCGAGTTTTCGTTGAGCTACAGAACCAGAGTACACAGTCAGTCCTATGAAGCGTTACGGACGAATGTTGTGCAAGGCTTGGCGTTCTTTATATATTCAACCGCAAGTTACACTTCGTTTGCATCCATGCCATTGCCGCTATGCGGTTTGCACTTTAGAGTGAATCAAAAGTGGATCCATCATTGTTCCGCGTGCGGCAGACCGTCCGGCGTCTGATACACTCGGAGCTCGCGAGCGAGTCGGCGCTTTCGACGACTGATAGTGAAGTCCGCTCGAAGAGCCGCGTTCAATCGATGGACGGTGTACGTCTCCCCAGTCGGTTCGTGCGTCTCCTCGTGTTCGAGAACCCACCTGCGCTTGAATGAGTCAACCGACGCACAGTCCTACATATGTGCGAGTGTGCCCGCCTCTCGAGCCTTCGCTTCGACCTCGCTATCAGGGAGGTCTGCCTTTGAGCGGTTGATGTAGTTCTCTGTTAGTTACCCACTCTTTCGCCTCTCCCCACAAACGCTCGTAGTGCTGTCCCCAGTCGCTAAATCCCGCGTGGATCCCCGCGTTGAAGTTGCCCTTCGGCGCTCCTCCGCCCGAGTTGCCAACCGCGTTATCGTTTCCAAGAGGTGCGCCGTGACTCGACGGCGGCCCGTTCCAGTCGTGCATGAAACACGGCCCGCCGTCCGTCCGTCTTTGACACTCTGTGCCACTATCTGTTGAAACGCCACACGTCGGCATGACTTTGTGTTTGTTCCGTTTCCAGAAGTCACCTTCCCCAGAAATCCGCAGTGATGACGTTCTACCCTAGGATACCCAACTCCGAGTGACTTCGCCAGTTCCTGAGATCTTGACGAGTGTCTCAAGGACGCGGTCTGGTGCGAACCCGTGTTTATATAATTCATATACCTACGCGCCACCCCTAATTCACAATCACGCCTATTTATCGCGTCTATAGCATTGGACCCTTGTTGGGTGATCTAAAGACCAAAGCAGACTATTCGTCTTCAGATATATGTCTTATAGTTAACTCGATCCGATCTCCCACCTCTAGCCCTAGTTCGCATCGGATATCCTTCGGTATCGTAATTTGGCCTTTCTCTCGAAGGCGTGGATAGCATTTCGCCGCCATTAGTCCACATGGTCCACATGCAATTATAGGCCTTATCACTCTCACACTTCGTACTTTTCCGAAAAATCGGAAAGCGTAAGTGTTGGGTGTATGATGGACTTGTCGTGCAACGGAGAAATTTCATTGTGACATGTGGAGCAGCAACGACCACCCTCTTAGCCGGCTGTGCAGGGTCTGACGATGACGAAGAGGAGAATGGGGAAGACGAAGAGGAGGAAGAAGAACCCGCTGAGAACGGCGATGCGGATGAAGAAGAGAATGGAGAAGAAGAAGGAGAGGATGCGGAATTCATCGATGAGGCTGATGACCAAGTCGAACTCGCGTATGGTGAAGAAGCCGAGCATAGTAACGGTATGATCGCCGTCGCCCACGGATTCGAGTTCGAAGACCAGCTCGGCGATTTCGACGAACCTGACCAAGGCCAGTTCGCGCTGTTGGAGTTCGAAGCCAGAAACGAGGGAGACGAGGCCGAGCGAACGCCGTCGGCTTGGCAGGACATTGTCCTCCTACACGATGACAGCCAGTACGATTCGGAGTTCGTCTCTGATATGGGGGGGCGCGAAGAGTATGACGACGGCGAGATCCAGCCCGATGTTACACGCGAAGGATACATCGCCTTCGACGTTCCCGGCGATCTCGATGAGGGCGATCTTGATACATTGTGGCATGATGATTTCCTTGGGGCCGATATCGACGTCCGCTGGACGGCAAGCTAATAAGATGGCTCACCAAGACTCAGCTGAACCGGACAACGTATCCACCGAAGACGTGCCGACTGCGGAGGAGGACCAGTCAGGCGGAATTCGTTGGACGATGGCAATTACGGCGAGTGTAATGGCGCTAATCATCGGTGGGCTTGCAGCATGGGCAACTCTGAATTTTGGAATCGCTGCAATTGTATTTCTTATTGCTACAGCGGGCAGTGGTTATTATTTGTATCAAAAACGGATCCCTAGCGAAGCAATCGGATCGGGACTCTGGATTTCAGCACTTGTTATGTTGTTATTGCCGATTACATTCTACCTACCAGCGATTCTTGGTACGGACGGCGCAGAAAGCGCAGAGGCTGCTGGAACATTCATTGGATCGATAGCGGGCCTTCTCATTTGGGGATTCGTTTTCCTAATCCTTGCAGTCGTCACTGCTGCAATTGGGTACTTCTTCAAGCGGCGAGCTAGCAAGAAACTCAGCAAGGATACTGCATAGGACCTCCTTCTGGGGTTTTTAGGAGTGCGTAAAAACAAACGCCAGCGGAAGTCGGCTGTAGTTAGACTACGAGTGCGGGCTCATCGCTCGGTTCGCCGTCATCGTCTGGGCCGTTCTCTTCGTTCTCTTCGCTCCCTTCGTCCTCGTCAGTCTCGATCTCCACCGTCTCTTCGACACCGTCAACGTGGTAGCTCGACGGAATGGTCTGTTCGTTGACTCGGATTTCAGTCATGGTCGAATCGCTCGGGACCGAAGTAACACTCGTAAAGACCACTTCGCCGTTCGCGTCGGTTACGCCGGTGTCGATCTCACCCTCCGGTGGTCCGGCTTCGACCTCCTGGCCCTCAACGGGCTCGCCAGCCTCATCGACGACCGTCACGGTAAGCGTCTGCTCGTACATCTCATCCCGGTCAGTATCAAGCCCGACAGTGATCCCGGTGTCGCCTTCGATGAGCGTCGATCCGTGATACGTATCGTAGGCTTCGTGATCGACGGTCACGTCATATCCTCCGGCATAGGCGGTCGTACTAACCTCGCCATCTGAGTCAGTCTCACCACCGAAGCCAGCCTCACCGGTCGCGGGGTGATACTCGCCCGTCGCAACGATGGTCGCGCCCTCGAGCCGCTCGTCGTTGGCCTCGTCGACGACCTGGATGGTCACGTCATGCTCATCCGGCACCGGAGGCGCAAGGCCTCCTAGCAGGACAGAGGTATCACCGTCGACGGTCACGTACTGCGTCTCTTCACCGCCGCTGTTGTCTGTTCCGTGGACCTGATACTCCCCATCCGGCACGTCGAAGGTTGCGATACCATCGGCGTTCGTTTCGCCAGTCCACGTCTCGCCGTCGTACTGCTCAGTCTCGCTTTCGCCGGTGACGGTGATGCTAGCGCCCTCTACCGCAGAGGCTTCACCGGCGTGGACCTCCAGTTGTGAGGTCTCGAGGTCATCATCGTCTCCGTCGCCGTTCGCGTCGGTGTCGCCGTTGTCCGCGTCGCCGTTCTGATCAGTGTCCCCGTCACCGTTCGTGTCCGAATCCCCGTTGTCAGCATCACCGCCATAGTCGTCTCCGTTACCCCCGTTCGCCTCGGAATCGTCGCCGTTCTCGTCCGGGGCATCAGTGTCGCCGTTGGTGCTGGTGTCCTCGTCTGAGTCGCTATCGCCGTTCTCAGCGGGTTCGCTTTCGTCCTCGCCAGAGGCATCACTGCCCTCGTCGTCTCCGTCAGCGGACTCGCTATCGTCTGTAGACTCCTCGAGCGAGTAGTCGGGCGACTCCTGCTCTGTGGATTCGTCATCGGTGGCGCTATCGTCAGTTGCTTCTTCGGAGTCGTCGGTGTCTTCAGCCGAGTCGTCTACACCGGTGTCTTCGGACTCTTCATCTGGGGGCTGAGCCTCCGAATCACCGTTGCTCTCGTCCAATTCGGTAGCATTGCCAGTATCTCCTTCGTCGGCATCGACGCCGGTATCGCTTCCAGCCTCATTGCTATCGGACTCTTGTTCTTGTTCATCGCCCTGTGCGTTTTCGAGATCGTCAGCTTCGTCAGGTTCTGGGTCGTCGTCTCCGACCGGGCCATCTTCTCCCCATCCAGCGCACCCTGCGGTGAGCATCATGAAGACGGCGGCAACGACTGCCAGTGTGCGTCTTGCTGTCACTATAATAGATCTGTTGTATAGGTGTGTTAGTGTTTTGCTGTTGCCGTTTTAGAACGATCTATTTTTTATCATCTATCAATTGGGTCAGGAGAAGTACGAGAGTAGGACATCGCCCCTTCTCTCACTCGCAGGTTTCACGCGTCCAAGCAAACCGGTTAGCTTCGTCGGTCCAATAGAATCGTTCTCAACCCGCCTCAGAGAGTAGGAGACTAATATCTGCGGTATGGGCGTGAGTGTCCGTATCAGCCTAATGCTATATGATTCAGTTGCAATGGCTGCTGAAAGGGGTTAGTGTATTCCGTTTCTACTCTCTTCGCTTCCGATGAAGACGATGTCGTCGGCATACGCTTCGTCCGGGTTCGAGCCGTCCGAGGACACCCAGACGCTCGCCCGGAGTGTCCCATGGAGGTTTGTTTTCTTGAGGGAGGCCCGCGGGCGGCGACCACCGCGGCCGGGACCGCATACCGCCACCGCCATCCTGCCGGCGCTCTGTCAGGATAGGAAAGCTGTCAACGAATCTTGCTCAACCTTGTGCAACATCGGCACTCTTGAAGGGATTGTTGCACAAGTCATGGTGATCCAAACCCGATTAGCCGCCTAATCAAATATCCACAGAATAGTCTTATGAGGGGGACTTTCTAAAAGGAGTATCCCGCCCCAGGAGACTCAGAGAACACAGTCTAGGCAAACCGACGTTCACCAATCGGACATGAACCGACGCGTTTCCGAGAATCCCTCACGGAAACGTTGACCGCGATGTCGCTGTTGGCTTCACCATGTTCAGTTGATCGGTGATAGACGTTGAACCATAGATTTATTCGGTTCTCTTCAGACCCGTTTGCTGTGCAATTCATCGATGAATCCGTGTGTCTCAGAGGGTGTTATTCGCACGAAGCTCCGACTCTCGACGGTCCTAAAGACGCGGTCCAAGTCCGCTGTCTCACGTGTGGATCGGATCAACAACTCACAATCGAGCGGGTCAAAGACTCTGACATCAAGTACTGGGTCTGTCAAGAGGATCGCTGTCTCAATATTCTCGCACTCTATCGCGATGGGGTCATTCATCAGCCGATCGAACTGCTTCAATTCCCGGGGAACTTCGTTCAACATCGAATTCACGAGCCCCGGGATATCGGCGGTATCACTGTCGACTCATCGAATTGGACCTGGATGACTGATGCCGTCTGGTTGGCGAACTGGGCAGCGAAGGCCACCGTCGATCATATCGGCCGCTTTCGGATCGGCATCCACAGTGCGATCCTTGCGTTGGATGGAGGAGATGTTATTGGCTACCTCGCCTACTGTCCGACGAGCGATGAAACCGAGTTAGTGCTTCGCCATCTCTACCTCGCAGAATCCTATCGAAACCAGGACATCGGTAGCGCACTTGTCAAGTTCTGGTGGGACGAGATTGGTGCGCCTTGGTACGGCGAAGAAGCGGCTGACCACTACTTCGTCGAGAGTCCCAATTCGGCGATGAAAGAGGTGCTGCGATCGGTCGGCCACGCGAAAGGGGATGACGGTCCGAATGCCCATATCCATCAGGTGATGTAGGACTAGCGAGCGTCACCGCCAGAAAATACTGCCTATTAATACTAATAGGTAGCACTCGATAGTCTCTCTCCTAATCTTATCTGTTTTTCTCGTTGTTCGAGCCAATCCATCTAGCGGGCAATGACGCTCTTTGCGTTCGCCGGTAGTTACCCGACTCGTTGCCTTTCGATTTTGCTTCAAGGAACTGGGTAAGTCCCTCCTGGAGTAAAGGAGGGCTAGATAAGGTGGCTGAACCCTGGTTGGGGATCTGGCATTGGGTTGGATGAGTCGAGGACACGGAGGATGGTAAATCTACTTTCGATTAAGTAATCAAAAGCAATCCGCTAATCGGAGAAATGTGACTTCAGGTGGTACAGCGTGTGCGGTTATGTAGTCTGATTTGTATCTGGTCCGTCGTCGTCTCCTACAACTCCGAGTATCATGAGAATCCGGTTGACGAACTCCTCAGTCGTGAGATCGCCAAACAGGCACTCACGCAGCCACTCTACGTCCAGATAGAGCGTAGCCCGGAGGTTATCGCACTCATCATAGAGGGCGAATTTGAATTCCTCAACCGCATCGAAGAACTCATCAGCATCGGCTTCCCGAATCGCCTGGTTGAATGCAGGGACGAGTGCTCGGAGTTCCTCCTCAAGAACGTCCTGATCGGTCGTTTCAACGCTCACACCGAGTTCAAGCGTTCCCTTCTGGAACGCAAGGTATTTTACCTGAATGACATCACTGTCGAGATCAAACTCTTCGCGATCGAATCCGGGAATGCCTTCGTACTCCTCTTCATCTTTCTCTTTTTCCTCATGGTTTGTGGAGTCGCGTTTCTTCTGCACTGATTTCGCATCTTCCTCCTCGTTGTCATGGGCAAAACTAACGCTGGAATACCCAACAAGGGCAGTTGCGAACATAGTACCACTACCGATGAGCATCTGTCGACGCTTCATACACTACCCGTCAACGCGCTAATATATAATTTTTATGTTGATAATAGAATTGATTATTAGCGCAGAGATTAGTTGTTTGAGCCAAATTGACATCGGGTACCGGTCTTGGAGGGTATTTTTTCCAGCAGTTATTCTATTGGCTATCACCAGGCGGCCATTCCTTCCATCGCTTTGGAACGTCCCTGGGAGCGGGCCTGTCTCTACCTAGTCATACGTGTGTAACACTCGCTGGCGATCCATTCCCACCGATCGCCGGTTAGTATCACGTGCCACCTCTCCGATTCGGAGGGGTTTTCTACTATAGCGTTTTTTCAACCATCCGACTGACGGGTATTGTATCCGCTTGAATCGACCAGAAAGCCTATGCCGTGCGTCTCAGTAGCACTGACTGGTAAGGTCCCGAACGTACCTGTTTCATGAGCGTGGACGTCCTTTCGGGGCCTGCCCTCTCAACAAGGCTCGTTACTCCTAAACCAATTGTTTCCTTAGAGAAATCCAAATGTATTTATCACTGTTGTCCTCAGCTACGGCGTCTAGCTTAGGGAGTAAAGAGAGGAATGGGCTGCGCTCATGGTCGTGTGCAGCCACCCTACTGGCGTCGTGAAGGCGCCCCTGACAGTACCTCCGTTGCGTAATCCAGTAGGGTACCATACTGCATTCGAGCCTATAATATAGTGTTTTTGTCGGATGAGGCCGATGTTATACCTTGTTTAAAAGTCCTTAGCTAGATGATTGCTTTCTTTGGTTTGAAAACTTCTGCTTGGCTCACAGATAATTACTTAATGAATGATAACATAACACTCAGTGCCAATAGCACGGCATCCACCAGACATGGTAGACAAACCTACCTATTTCGGTAGGTTTTCGAGGGGGAAATCAATAGGCGATTTGGATATGTGTTCTACCCTGAGTGTCGCCAACCGACAGACAGCGGCGATGTCGAGAATCGAAGCGCGGGACGAAGCACCGATCCACTTTTGAATAGGACAGAAATCAAAAGTAGACCAATCAGGAACCCTACAGTCCGAGTTCTGGTATTCGAGGAGGCGACGATCCTGAAACTGGCACATTGAGGAAATTGACACATACAATATTTTGAGTAAAAGACTTGGCAATAGTGGACAATCTCGCTATATGACCAGGAACCCTTACCCGGAAATCTCAAGGCGGAATTCGTGCCGATACCATCCAACCAGATGGTCATTCGGAAATATAAGCCCCTGAAAAAGCAGTATCTTAAAGATTTTTTCAAGAAGGGCATCAGATGTACCCATATTCCCGAGTTTTGCGATGAGAATGAAGGAATGATAGAATCACCAGCAGACAATCCAGCATTTCGCGGGAGTATTGCAGCGATGACTGGGTCGGATTTTTCAGAGGAGGAGTTCAAAGAGCAATGGCCGCAATTCCACGAAAAAGCTCGCCAGAAGTACTTTGCAAGTTGCTGGCGGCTTGGGACGCGAGAGTTTGTGAATATGTGGCAAAACTATACGTCAGACCCAACGCTGAAGAAGGGATTTGCCATCGAAACGACTGTTGACCAATTCTTACAAGTTCTCCCGACAGAACCCAAAGAGCCTAACCAAGAAGACTCAACAGGTGCAGATTCTCAAATGACTGAGTTCTCTGAATTATATGTAGGTGGAACAGACCACGATATCCACGTTGGCGCTGTTCAGTATCAGCAGCGGGACGCTCCTGATTCTTACCAGACGACTGGATATCAAGCGTCTGTGAACTTTTTCAAAGAGTCATCCTACGATTACGAAGTTGAGTTTCGACTACTCATTAACCCGTTTGACAATGTCCAGATACTTCGGATCGGGAAAAATGGCATTCCAATTAGTCCATCTCCTAATGTCGACGGTATCCATCCATTCTTTCCAATTGACACCAGAGAGATGAAAAATCGGATAGTCTTGGCTCCTGCTGCTGGAGAAGAAGAACGCAGTCTGGTTGAGAACGTACTTGACGACCTTGGGATCAGTCATGGTCCGAACCCTGATGACGACTTAGAGATTGTTGATTCCAATCTTTGTACGACCCCGTATAGCGCAAAACAGCAATACACGGCGGAGTTCAGAGGGACAGCTAATTACGACGAAACAGGATCTCATTTGGAGGATTTCATGCAAGACTTCTTAAAGAGAACTGACGCTGAAGAATGGAGAATAGTCGATTTCACGGAGATCATCCCTCCAACTGGAGGCTTGATCGTTGAAGGCTACCGTCATGCAATGGATTACCCGGGTATACGGGTTGCTGATTATGGCCATGATGGATTGCAGTCTGTCTCCGTGAATCGTAGATTCTGCAATGAGGACTTCCGTAAGAAACTGAAAGAGGAAGCCGAGGAGACGAATTCTTAGATGCTCGATTGAGCGGTGATATCGGCTGGGTTGGCAGGCTCCGAGTCCCTGGAACGCCTTGTGCAACATCGGGGCCTTTCACACGGGGCCGAGTGTTGTACACGGTAGGCTCGGATTTGCACATCGGTTCTGAAAACAGGATTTTCTCGAATGACTCAATGGCACTAAACCGGCACTGTTCGCCGGTTAAGGACGTCGGACGTGCCGCCCATCTAAGTAGTGTCGTGTTTCAGGGACGGCCGAGGGGCCATTTTACACATCGGATTGTCCGTTCGGTGTACAATATGGCGGATCGGGGTTTGTGGACGTGCAACCCCCCGGGGGGAGTAGCACCGGAAGGCACTCCGACAGGTGTCCACCGTCCGCCACGCGTCAGACAGCTATCGGAAGTTTGTCACTGATCTTTAAGACGGCAGGTTGTGAGGTGATACGCAAAGCTACGGAACAATAGAAGCGGAGGGCGGCACCGCGCCGACCCGGACAAGGAACGCGACTTGG
>NZ_JBBMXV010000014.1 GCF_037996645.1 Halalkalicoccus tibetensis | reverse complement strand
CTGTTGTGCTCATAGCTGATTGACAAAGCCACGGCTCGCGAGGGGCAATCTATAAGCACCTACCCGGACAAAGAACGGATGTTTCAAGTCGCGTTCCTTGTCCGGGTCGGCGCGGTGCCGCCCTCCGCTTCTATTGTTCCGTAGCTTTGCGTATCACCTCACAACCTGCCGTCTTAAAGATCAGTGACAAACTTCCGATAGCTGTCTGACGCGTGGCGGACGGTGGACACCTGTCGGAGTGCCTTCCGGTGCTACTCCCCCCGGGGGGTTGCACGTCCACAAACCCCGATCCGCCATATTGTACACCGAACGGACAATCCGATGTGTAAAATGGCCCCTCGGCCGTCCCTGAAACACGACACTACTTAGATGGGCGGCACGTCCGACGTCCTTAACCGGCGAACAGTGCCGGTTTAGTGCCATTGAGTCATTCGAGAAAATCCTGTTTTCAGAACCGATGTGCAAATCCGAGCCTACCGTGTACAACACTCGGCCCCGTGTGAAAGGCCCCGATGTTGCACAAGGCGTTCCAGGGACTCGGAGCCTGCCAACCCAGCCGATATCACCGCTCAATCGAGCATCTAAGAATTCGTCTCCTCGGCTTCCTCTTTCAGTTTCTTACGGAAGTCCTCATTGCAGAATCTACGATTCACGGAGACAGACTGCAATCCATCATGGCCATAATCAGCAACCCGTATACCCGGGTAATCCATTGCATGACGGTAGCCTTCAACGATCAAGCCTCCAGTTGGAGGGATGATCTCCGTGAAATCGACTATTCTCCATTCTTCAGCGTCAGTTCTCTTTAAGAAGTCTTGCATGAAATCCTCCAAATGAGATCCTGTTTCGTCGTAATTAGCTGTCCCTCTGAACTCCGCCGTGTATTGCTGTTTTGCGCTATACGGGGTCGTACAAAGATTGGAATCAACAATCTCTAAGTCGTCATCAGGGTTCGGACCATGACTGATCCCAAGGTCGTCAAGTACGTTCTCAACCAGACTGCGTTCTTCTTCTCCAGCAGCAGGAGCCAAGACTATCCGATTTTTCATCTCTCTGGTGTCAATTGGAAAGAATGGATGGATACCGTCGACATTAGGAGATGGACTAATTGGAATGCCATTTTTCCCGATCCGAAGTATCTGGACATTGTCAAACGGGTTAATGAGTAGTCGAAACTCAACTTCGTAATCGTAGGATGACTCTTTGAAAAAGTTCACAGACGCTTGATATCCAGTCGTCTGGTAAGAATCAGGAGCGTCCCGCTGCTGATACTGAACAGCGCCAACGTGGATATCGTGGTCTGTTCCACCTACATATAATTCAGAGAACTCAGTCATTTGAGAATCTGCACCTGTTGAGTCTTCTTGGTTAGGCTCTTTGGGTTCTGTCGGGAGAACTTGTAAGAATTGGTCAACAGTCGTTTCGATGGCAAATCCCTTCTTCAGCGTTGGGTCTGACGTATAGTTTTGCCACATATTCACAAACTCTCGCGTCCCAAGCCGCCAGCAACTTGCAAAGTACTTCTGGCGAGCTTTTTCGTGGAATTGCGGCCATTGCTCTTTGAACTCCTCCTCTGAAAAATCCGACCCAGTCATCGCTGCAATACTCCCGCGAAATGCTGGATTGTCTGCTGGTGATTCTATCATTCCTTCATTCTCATCGCAAAACTCGGGAATATGGGTACATCTGATGCCCTTCTTGAAAAAATCTTTAAGATACTGCTTTTTCAGGGGCTTATATTTCCGAATGACCATCTGGTTGGATGGTATCGGCACGAATTCCGCCTTGAGATTTCCGGGTAAGGGTTCCTGGTCATATAGCGAGATTGTCCACTATTGCCAAGTCTTTTACTCAAAATATTGTATGTGTCAATTTCCTCAATGTGCCAGTTTCAGGATCGTCGCCTCCTCGAATACCAGAACTCGGACTGTAGGGTTCCTGATTGGTCTACTTTTGATTTCTGTCCTATTCAAAAGTGGATCGGTGCTTCGTCCCGCGCTTCGATTCTCGACATCGCCGCTGTCTGTCGGTTGGCGACACTCAGGGTAGAACACATATCCAAATCGCCTATTGATTTCCCCCTCGAAAACCTACCGAAATAGGTAGGTTTGTCTACCATGTCTGGTGGATGCCGTGCTATTGGCACTGAGTGTTATGTTATCATTCATTAAGTAATTATCTGTGAGCCAAGCAGAAGTTTTCAAACCAAAGAAAGCAATCATCTAGCTAAGGACTTTTAAACAAGGTATAACATCGGCCTCATCCGACAAAAACACTATATTATAGGCTCGAATGCAGTATGGTACCCTACTGGATTACGCAACGGAGGTACTGTCAGGGGCGCCTTCACGACGCCAGTAGGGTGGCTGCACACGACCATGAGCGCAGCCCATTCCTCTCTTTACTCCCTAAGCTAGACGCCGTAGCTGAGGACAACAGTGATAAATACATTTGGATTTCTCTAAGGAAACAATTGGTTTAGGAGTAACGAGCCTTGTTGAGAGGGCAGGCCCCGAAAGGACGTCCACGCTCATGAAACAGGTACGTTCGGGACCTTACCAGTCAGTGCTACTGAGACGCACGGCATAGGCTTTCTGGTCGATTCAAGCGGATACAATACCCGTCAGTCGGATGGTTGAAAAAACGCTATAGTAGAAAACCCCTCCGAATCGGAGAGGTGGCACGTGATACTAACCGGCGATCGGTGGGAATGGATCGCCAGCGAGTGTTACACACGTATGACTAGGTAGAGACAGGCCCGCTCCCAGGGACGTTCCAAAGCGATGGAAGGAATGGCCGCCTGGTGATAGCCAATAGAATAACTGCTGGAAAAAATACCCTCCAAGACCGGTACCCGATGTCAATTTGGCTCAAACAACTAATCTCTGCGCTAATAATCAATTCTATTATCAACATAAAAATTATATATTAGCGCGTTGACGGGTAGTGTATGAAGCGTCGACAGATGCTCATCGGTAGTGGTACTATGTTCGCAACTGCCCTTGTTGGGTATTCCAGCGTTAGTTTTGCCCATGACAACGAGGAGGAAGATGCGAAATCAGTGCAGAAGAAACGCGACTCCACAAACCATGAGGAAAAAGAGAAAGATGAAGAGGAGTACGAAGGCATTCCCGGATTCGATCGCGAAGAGTTTGATCTCGACAGTGATGTCATTCAGGTAAAATACCTTGCGTTCCAGAAGGGAACGCTTGAACTCGGTGTGAGCGTTGAAACGACCGATCAGGACGTTCTTGAGGAGGAACTCCGAGCACTCGTCCCTGCATTCAACCAGGCGATTCGGGAAGCCGATGCTGATGAGTTCTTCGATGCGGTTGAGGAATTCAAATTCGCCCTCTATGATGAGTGCGATAACCTCCGGGCTACGCTCTATCTGGACGTAGAGTGGCTGCGTGAGTGCCTGTTTGGCGATCTCACGACTGAGGAGTTCGTCAACCGGATTCTCATGATACTCGGAGTTGTAGGAGACGACGACGGACCAGATACAAATCAGACTACATAACCGCACACGCTGTACCACCTGAAGTCACATTTCTCCGATTAGCGGATTGCTTTTGATTACTTAATCGAAAGTAGATTTACCATCCTCCGTGTCCTCGACTCATCCAACCCAATGCCAGATCCCCAACCAGGGTTCAGCCACCTTATCTAGCCCTCCTTTACTCCAGGAGGGACTTACCCAGTTCCTTGAAGCAAAATCGAAAGGCAACGAGTCGGGTAACTACCGGCGAACGCAAAGAGCGTCATTGCCCGCTAGATGGATTGGCTCGAACAACGAGAAAAACAGATAAGATTAGGAGAGAGACTATCGAGTGCTACCTATTAGTATTAATAGGCAGTATTTTCTGGCGGTGACGCTCGCTAGTCCTACATCACCTGATGGATATGGGCATTCGGACCGTCATCCCCTTTCGCGTGGCCGACCGATCGCAGCACCTCTTTCATCGCCGAATTGGGACTCTCGACGAAGTAGTGGTCAGCCGCTTCTTCGCCGTACCAAGGCGCACCAATCTCGTCCCACCAGAACTTGACAAGTGCGCTACCGATGTCCTGGTTTCGATAGGATTCTGCGAGGTAGAGATGGCGAAGCACTAACTCGGTTTCATCGCTCGTCGGACAGTAGGCGAGGTAGCCAATAACATCTCCTCCATCCAACGCAAGGATCGCACTGTGGATGCCGATCCGAAAGCGGCCGATATGATCGACGGTGGCCTTCGCTGCCCAGTTCGCCAACCAGACGGCATCAGTCATCCAGGTCCAATTCGATGAGTCGACAGTGATACCGCCGATATCCCGGGGCTCGTGAATTCGATGTTGAACGAAGTTCCCCGGGAATTGAAGCAGTTCGATCGGCTGATGAATGACCCCATCGCGATAGAGTGCGAGAATATTGAGACAGCGATCCTCTTGACAGACCCAGTACTTGATGTCAGAGTCTTTGACCCGCTCGATTGTGAGTTGTTGATCCGATCCACACGTGAGACAGCGGACTTGGACCGCGTCTTTAGGACCGTCGAGAGTCGGAGCTTCGTGCGAATAACACCCTCTGAGACACACGGATTCATCGATGAATTGCACAGCAAACGGGTCTGAAGAGAACCGAATAAATCTATGGTTCAACGTCTATCACCGATCAACTGAACATGGTGAAGCCAACAGCGACATCGCGGTCAACGTTTCCGTGAGGGATTCTCGGAAACGCGTCGGTTCATGTCCGATTGGTGAACGTCGGTTTGCCTAGACTGTGTTCTCTGAGTCTCCTGGGGCGGGATACTCCTTTTAGAAAGTCCCCCTCATAAGACTATTCTGTGGATATTTGATTAGGCGGCTAATCGGGTTTGGATCACCATGACTTGTGCAACAATCCCTTCAAGAGTGCCGATGTTGCACAAGGTTGAGCAAGATTCGTTGACAGCTTTCCTATCCTGACAGAGCGCCGGCAGGATGGCGGTGGCGGTATGCGGTCCCGGCCGCGGTGGTCGCCGCCCGCGGGCCTCCCTCAAGAAAACAAACCTCCATGGGACACTCCGGGCGAGCGTCTGGGTGTCCTCGGACGGCTCGAACCCGGACGAAGCGTATGCCGACGACATCGTCTTCATCGGAAGCGAAGAGAGTAGAAACGGAATACACTAACCCCTTTCAGCAGCCATTGCAACTGAATCATATAGCATTAGGCTGATACGGACACTCACGCCCATACCGCAGATATTAGTCTCCTACTCTCTGAGGCGGGTTGAGAACGATTCTATTGGACCGACGAAGCTAACCGGTTTGCTTGGACGCGTGAAACCTGCGAGTGAGAGAAGGGGCGATGTCCTACTCTCGTACTTCTCCTGACCCAATTGATAGATGATAAAAAATAGATCGTTCTAAAACGGCAACAGCAAAACACTAACACACCTATACAACAGATCTATTATAGTGACAGCAAGACGCACACTGGCAGTCGTTGCCGCCGTCTTCATGATGCTCACCGCAGGGTGCGCTGGATGGGGAGAAGATGGCCCGGTCGGAGACGACGACCCAGAACCTGACGAAGCTGACGATCTCGAAAACGCACAGGGCGATGAACAAGAACAAGAGTCCGATAGCAATGAGGCTGGAAGCGATACCGGCGTCGATGCCGACGAAGGAGATACTGGCAATGCTACCGAATTGGACGAGAGCAACGGTGATTCGGAGGCTCAGCCCCCAGATGAAGAGTCCGAAGACACCGGTGTAGACGACTCGGCTGAAGACACCGACGACTCCGAAGAAGCAACTGACGATAGCGCCACCGATGACGAATCCACAGAGCAGGAGTCGCCCGACTACTCGCTCGAGGAGTCTACAGACGATAGCGAGTCCGCTGACGGAGACGACGAGGGCAGTGATGCCTCTGGCGAGGACGAAAGCGAACCCGCTGAGAACGGCGATAGCGACTCAGACGAGGACACCAGCACCAACGGCGACACTGATGCCCCGGACGAGAACGGCGACGATTCCGAGGCGAACGGGGGTAACGGAGACGACTATGGCGGTGATGCTGACAACGGGGATTCGGACACGAACGGTGACGGGGACACTGATCAGAACGGCGACGCGGACAACGGCGACACCGACGCGAACGGCGACGGAGACGATGATGACCTCGAGACCTCACAACTGGAGGTCCACGCCGGTGAAGCCTCTGCGGTAGAGGGCGCTAGCATCACCGTCACCGGCGAAAGCGAGACTGAGCAGTACGACGGCGAGACGTGGACTGGCGAAACGAACGCCGATGGTATCGCAACCTTCGACGTGCCGGATGGGGAGTATCAGGTCCACGGAACAGACAACAGCGGCGGTGAAGAGACGCAGTACGTGACCGTCGACGGTGATACCTCTGTCCTGCTAGGAGGCCTTGCGCCTCCGGTGCCGGATGAGCATGACGTGACCATCCAGGTCGTCGACGAGGCCAACGACGAGCGGCTCGAGGGCGCGACCATCGTTGCGACGGGCGAGTATCACCCCGCGACCGGTGAGGCTGGCTTCGGTGGTGAGACTGACTCAGATGGCGAGGTTAGTACGACCGCCTATGCCGGAGGATATGACGTGACCGTCGATCACGAAGCCTACGATACGTATCACGGATCGACGCTCATCGAAGGCGACACCGGGATCACTGTCGGGCTTGATACTGACCGGGATGAGATGTACGAGCAGACGCTTACCGTGACGGTCGTCGATGAGGCTGGCGAGCCCGTTGAGGGCCAGGAGGTCGAAGCCGGACCACCGGAGGGTGAGATCGACACCGGCGTAACCGACGCGAACGGCGAAGTGGTCTTTACGAGTGTTACTTCGGTCCCGAGCGATTCGACCATGACTGAAATCCGAGTCAACGAACAGACCATTCCGTCGAGCTACCACGTTGACGGTGTCGAAGAGACGGTGGAGATCGAGACTGACGAGGACGAAGGGAGCGAAGAGAACGAAGAGAACGGCCCAGACGATGACGGCGAACCGAGCGATGAGCCCGCACTCGTAGTCTAACTACAGCCGACTTCCGCTGGCGTTTGTTTTTACGCACTCCTAAAAACCCCAGAAGGAGGTCCTATGCAGTATCCTTGCTGAGTTTCTTGCTAGCTCGCCGCTTGAAGAAGTACCCAATTGCAGCAGTGACGACTGCAAGGATTAGGAAAACGAATCCCCAAATGAGAAGGCCCGCTATCGATCCAATGAATGTTCCAGCAGCCTCTGCGCTTTCTGCGCCGTCCGTACCAAGAATCGCTGGTAGGTAGAATGTAATCGGCAATAACAACATAACAAGTGCTGAAATCCAGAGTCCCGATCCGATTGCTTCGCTAGGGATCCGTTTTTGATACAAATAATAACCACTGCCCGCTGTAGCAATAAGAAATACAATTGCAGCGATTCCAAAATTCAGAGTTGCCCATGCTGCAAGCCCACCGATGATTAGCGCCATTACACTCGCCGTAATTGCCATCGTCCAACGAATTCCGCCTGACTGGTCCTCCTCCGCAGTCGGCACGTCTTCGGTGGATACGTTGTCCGGTTCAGCTGAGTCTTGGTGAGCCATCTTATTAGCTTGCCGTCCAGCGGACGTCGATATCGGCCCCAAGGAAATCATCATGCCACAATGTATCAAGATCGCCCTCATCGAGATCGCCGGGAACGTCGAAGGCGATGTATCCTTCGCGTGTAACATCGGGCTGGATCTCGCCGTCGTCATACTCTTCGCGCCCCCCCATATCAGAGACGAACTCCGAATCGTACTGGCTGTCATCGTGTAGGAGGACAATGTCCTGCCAAGCCGACGGCGTTCGCTCGGCCTCGTCTCCCTCGTTTCTGGCTTCGAACTCCAACAGCGCGAACTGGCCTTGGTCAGGTTCGTCGAAATCGCCGAGCTGGTCTTCGAACTCGAATCCGTGGGCGACGGCGATCATACCGTTACTATGCTCGGCTTCTTCACCATACGCGAGTTCGACTTGGTCATCAGCCTCATCGATGAATTCCGCATCCTCTCCTTCTTCTTCTCCATTCTCTTCTTCATCCGCATCGCCGTTCTCAGCGGGTTCTTCTTCCTCCTCTTCGTCTTCCCCATTCTCCTCTTCGTCATCGTCAGACCCTGCACAGCCGGCTAAGAGGGTGGTCGTTGCTGCTCCACATGTCACAATGAAATTTCTCCGTTGCACGACAAGTCCATCATACACCCAACACTTACGCTTTCCGATTTTTCGGAAAAGTACGAAGTGTGAGAGTGATAAGGCCTATAATTGCATGTGGACCATGTGGACTAATGGCGGCGAAATGCTATCCACGCCTTCGAGAGAAAGGCCAAATTACGATACCGAAGGATATCCGATGCGAACTAGGGCTAGAGGTGGGAGATCGGATCGAGTTAACTATAAGACATATATCTGAAGACGAATAGTCTGCTTTGGTCTTTAGATCACCCAACAAGGGTCCAATGCTATAGACGCGATAAATAGGCGTGATTGTGAATTAGGGGTGGCGCGTAGGTATATGAATTATATAAACACGGGTTCGCACCAGACCGCGTCCTTGAGACACTCGTCAAGATCTCAGGAACTGGCGAAGTCACTCGGAGTTGGGTATCCTAGGGTAGAACGTCATCACTGCGGATTTCTGGGGAAGGTGACTTCTGGAAACGGAACAAACACAAAGTCATGCCGACGTGTGGCGTTTCAACAGATAGTGGCACAGAGTGTCAAAGACGGACGGACGGCGGGCCGTGTTTCATGCACGACTGGAACGGGCCGCCGTCGAGTCACGGCGCACCTCTTGGAAACGATAACGCGGTTGGCAACTCGGGCGGAGGAGCGCCGAAGGGCAACTTCAACGCGGGGATCCACGCGGGATTTAGCGACTGGGGACAGCACTACGAGCGTTTGTGGGGAGAGGCGAAAGAGTGGGTAACTAACAGAGAACTACATCAACCGCTCAAAGGCAGACCTCCCTGATAGCGAGGTCGAAGCGAAGGCTCGAGAGGCGGGCACACTCGCACATATGTAGGACTGTGCGTCGGTTGACTCATTCAAGCGCAGGTGGGTTCTCGAACACGAGGAGACGCACGAACCGACTGGGGAGACGTACACCGTCCATCGATTGAACGCGGCTCTTCGAGCGGACTTCACTATCAGTCGTCGAAAGCGCCGACTCGCTCGCGAGCTCCGAGTGTATCAGACGCCGGACGGTCTGCCGCACGCGGAACAATGATGGATCCACTTTTGATTCACTCTAAAGTGCAAACCGCATAGCGGCAATGGCATGGATGCAAACGAAGTGTAACTTGCGGTTGAATATATAAAGAACGCCAAGCCTTGCACAACATTCGTCCGTAACGCTTCATAGGACTGACTGTGTACTCTGGTTCTGTAGCTCAACGAAAACTCGACCTTGTGCAACAGCGGCGGCTTGTCAAAGGCGAGTGTTGAACAAGATGCGCCCTGCTCGTCGAGCAGCGGATCGATGCGATCGCGAGCGCTTTATCGATTGCACCCCTACGACGATTATGAGCGAATGGACATGTCCGGTGTGTCGGGGCGGCTTTCCCGGCGACGCCATGCTCGAAGGCATTGCGTGCCCGTGGTGCGAACACATGCTCGAAGATGCCGCGCAGTTTCAATCTGAACTCATCGAACGGAATATTCTATCCGACGCCGACGACGCGGATCGATAAACGCGCCGAGTCCCTGCTCGTTGACCCGACACATGCAAACCCCGACGTGATCGGCGCGAACGTATCCGCCGACGGGACACGTTCGATCGTCTACTGTATTTCTGGTTGAAAATATACTCAAATCGGAGAGGTCGCACGTGATATGAGTCGGCGACCGGTGGGAATGGACCGCCAGCGAGTGTTACAATCTCACACAACTTGATTCACGGTGATCATGCAAGCAGCGCTCCGGTAGGGGTTAAAATTTGCACCCCCCACTCTCCGATTTTCACGGGGGTGTGAAAACTCAAGGTCGCATGAGGGAGCGGCGAATCTGAAGCCGTTTTCAGGATTTTAAGGGTGCGAGGGGGGTGTGTCTGTGTGTGAGCCGCGCTGGCGCTGGCGCGCGGGCGCGTACCAGCCAGCGCGCGCGTTATAACACACCCCCTCTAAGGGGTTAAAATCCTGAAAATCGGTATTATTTCCCTACGCCGTCCTGTGGTTTTGCGTTTTAACCCCCCACTGAAAATCGACGGGGGGAGGGGTGCAAATTTTAAAGTGAATAGCTCTCATACCTTCTTTACTTGTCACTAGACGTATCGGCTGCCATGTCAGAGTCAAGAATCCTCTCGTCGCCATTCGGCTGTGATATTTGAGACCATCTGATTCACTGATCATTAGAGACCGGCTGACGCTCCGTGGTCACAAAATCGTCCACAGCGTCCTTACATCACGTGTCCTATCAACCGTAGCTCAGCGCGTGCACTTGTCTCGACTTGACCGCACATTTCGGCAGCCCGGCTCTTGCTACATCTCGTTACGAAGATCTCTAAGGTATACACGCTTGATATGAATCATCACCTGCTCTCAGAGTGTGAAGAATAAAATCCGAGAAAACAAACAACCCCCATGGAACCTTTTGCACAATAGGACATGCGAGGACGCTGTGGACGATTTTGTGATTATGGAGCATCAGGCGGTCTTTGATGGCCAGTGATGGCGACAGGAGGATTCTCAATTCAAACATGGCGGCCAACACAGTTTAATGACAAATAAGTAATATATGAGCATAGTTCACTTTAAGATATTCATCCCTCCTCCCTCGATCTTAACCGGGGGATTAAGACGCAAAATCACAGTAGGGCGTAGGGATAAGAATACGATCTTAAGGATATTAAGGGTGCCAGGGGGGTGTGTGTTATACACGCGGGCGCTGGCTGGTGCGCGCGTGCGGGCGCACCAGCGCCAGCGCGGGCTCCCCACACAGACACACCCCCCTCAAGGGGTTAAGATCCTTAAGATCGTCTTTCGAAGTCGCCGTACTCATGCGGTTTTCCATCTTAACCCCCCACTGAAGATTGAGGGGGAGATGGGTGAAGATCTTAACCCCTCCGGGAGCGCTACCTTCGTGAATCATCCATTCATTGACATCGTAGTAGCTGATCGGGGACGTTCCGATGAAACACGGGAGTCGGAATGCCCATCCTTCTCGCGGGTCCGTAGGACGCAATAGCTCCACGTTGTTGACTGACAAGCCACTCTAGCTCTTGGAGTCAGTTGTGATAGAGGGCCTGGGTTAGACTCACAGTTCCCAGTAGCGTTGATCACATCATCAGTGTGGACCCTTTGCTTGTACTCTCAGTAGCGTCAGTTCGTCTTCAACAAGTCATTGGTCGGTCGGTCCCTCGAGTACTTGCCTGAGTGATCTACGAGCTAACCTCATATTTAGTGTAAATCGATTCTGAGGTCAAATGAGTTGATCAGGAACGGTCCTAACCACCTGGAGTTACTTGTGATGATAGTTGCCTGGGAAGGCTCAGTATTCCCAATAGCGTTGATCACATCACCAGTGTGAACCCTCTGTCCGTTGTCTCAGTATGTGCCGACTACGCGTGAGAGATGGTCGGACTGTCTTCCGGCACCCATTTTCAACGTACTAAGGGGAAGCGTCCCGACGGCACCCACAATCTGGAGGGCAGGTCGTTCAGCTGCTTGCTTGAGCGTTTCGAGGCGTTCTTCTGTCCCGTCTTCAGCCAGCCCAACAAGCCATTTGAGCTCGAAGTCATCACGCTTGAGGAGGTTGCGGTAAATCCCTCGGTTGAAGGAGGTGATCGTGTAGCTATCACTTTTTGCGTCGAAGTGAATGCTACTTTCTTTCTCGCGAGGTTGCCAGTTTGGATGTTCTGCACTCCTCTCAAGGACATCCGCCAGTAGCTCGTCCTCAGTGTGCATCTCGTTGCTTCCAGCGTAGCTTGCTTCCGACATCTTCCACCTAAATCTAGGAACTAGAGACTGATAAACTTATCGGTTATTTGATATTTAGAGAGTTATCGTACTTGAGACTCTTGGCAGTCTGTGCAAATGAGCAGGGGTCGGGTTCAGAGTTATCGTCTGCGGAAGTGCCCATATACCTCGTCTGTAGTCTGCAAATTTGCATGACGAAGGCGGAGCATCACATCCTCTAGGCGCTTGTTCTCCCGTCGGATCATTCGAAACGCGATCGAGTGGCGGAACGTATGCGGCGACACTTCGTGTGACTCACCACGTCCCCCTTCGATCCGATAGGGGCGGACGCCTGCTTCCTCAGCAGCACGTGTGACGACATTGCGGACAGAGCGGTCGGTCATGCGGTCAGATTGGCGCGAGGGGAACAGCGCCTTGCTCCCTTTCCAGACGCGGTTCTGATACCGACGGAGCTGCCGACGGCTCTCGTCGGCGAGATCAAGGTAGGAGGCTCCTGGATTGCCCTTCTGAATCTCACTCGGTAGATAGAGCTCGCCGGGTTCAGCATCGAGGTCGAGATACTCCCAGTTGAGCGCGACCAATTCACTAACGCGAAGCCCAGTATCTGCAAGGAGAACGATGAGCGTTTCATTGCGATCTTGGAGGTAGGTCGCGAACGAGTCGGAGAGACAGGCGTCGCGGATGTGTTCGATCTGTTCTGGGGTGAGCCAGGTTTTGGCTTGTTTCTGAGTTGCCGAGTTTCGTGAGCCAGTTTCGCTCATAGGTGTGGTATATAAGTCTGATCTCGAGCGAGGGTATTATAGCTTGTTGAGTTTCCGGTTTTCGGGCAAGCACGGAAACTCGCTATACTATATGACATGATTGCGTTCCATGAACTATCAAAAGGTCCAGTACCTCTACAGAGTAGTATCTGTACCGTTGGCGGCTGATACTTCGGTGGCGACGTGCTTTCGTCTAGCATCCTCGAGGAGTGGTGTAATTTCCCGCTGACCGGTCGCCGAGCCTCGGTGTTGGACGCCTCCAACTAGAGAGCCCCTCAATAGACCGGCGAGCATGGCGGCTACTCGGGGCGACTCACTCCCCAGTGCCTATGCCGGTGTGTCGCGAACCGTCGATTATGCCCCTCGGAGAGGACCCGCCGTTCAAGCGGAGAGCATGCGACCCGGCGGACCATGAGTTCGTGAAAAAGAGCACGGCTTCCAGGTCTGCGAAAAGTGCGACCTCAGTCGGCAGTCGTTGACAGATCAGGTCGGCCAGACGTTATAGCGTCTCTGGGGGCTACGCTTTTACGCCCCGTCTGTCGTTGACCGGGTGATCTAGTGAGAGATCGACCGAGATAGAATCATACCAGACCGTCGGCCGCTTGGATTGTCCGACTGTATCGAGATCGATCAGTCCAAGCGATTCTAACTCGTTCAGATTCCGGTGGACCTGTCGAACATCCCGCTCAACGATTCGGGCTGTTTCGCGGATGCTCTCGGGGTGCTCGCTCGTAATCACCTGCAACAACTCCAAGTTTTTCGGTCGAGTCACCTGATGCAATTGCACGGGATCGTGAAACACGACCTCGAGATATGGTTCAGGTGTCTCTCCCTGGTCGAGCGCTGCGAGTGCTGCTTCAACCGACTCGCTATCGCTCTGCTTGAAGCGGATGTGCAGCACGCGCTCGTCTGATTCTGTCTCATTTCCATTGTCCGTTTTCATGATCATTTACCTCCGCTTTGAACCGTCGATACAGGTCGAGTACACCGGGGAAATCGATGTCCTCAACCCGAGATTCGCCGATATGCTTGTGGTGTTCCGCCGCGCCGGGGTGGTCAGGAAAGTTATCGTAGCGAAAGATGAGACTGCCGTCGGTCGTACCGTACTGCATCGAGTAGTGGACCCCGTCCGGGTATCGCTCCGACGGGGGAACATCCCATGCACGGACTTCGGCGTAGGTGTCGCCAAAGTTCTGCCGTGTTTCGAGGAGTAACGTTGCATCATCATCCTCCGGCATCAAGTGTTGTTATGATCCCCAACATGTTAAGTGTTGTCCCTGCCTCCAACACCCACAAATGTGGTCGCACCAATCTAGCTAGTGGTGTCCGCGCATCAGTATCCGGTGGCGAACACAATACGGCCGCGGGACGCAAGTCGTCGATTCTCGGTGGCAATGACATCACCGTTAGCCGTTCGCACCGTCACCACCCGTAGAGGTCAGACAGAAACCAAGTATCGACTCAGTGTCAACTCAATATAGCGCATCATCATCGAGGCAATCCGCGAGTATGCTACGGCCTCAGACGAGCGATTAATTTGGACGTTAAATCACCGCCCAACGAGCCACCATTTCGCTCGTCGCCACACAGGGGCATCCAGACGTTCCTCGCGCCGCTGTTGCAGCTCCCGCTCTTCTTGGACGTACTCAACAAGTTCAGTATTTTCTTCGCGCTGTTCGAGAATAAGCCGCTTCTCATTTCGCATTCTCTCATTTTCCGTCTCAAGCTCGTTAATTCGCTCTTTGAGATCGGTGATCTCTTGCTCGTATTCATCGCGTGTGTCGTCGTGTTCATCACGTGTTACAAGAGTGTTGCGAATGTATTCACTACGCGATACGCCGTGTTCATCAGCTTCTAACTCAAGTTCATCGATGAGTTCCTCGTCGAGCCGGACAGTGATATTCTTCATTGCATGAGGAACATGTCCGTGTTCACTTAGCAATACGTCAGCTGTCCGTCTGACAAATGATATCACATTGTCACTGGGCTTTAAGTCAGGGGCATGTGAGATAACACGCAAAGCTACGGAAACAAAAAGGCCGGAAAGGGGCCGTCGTAGAACAACTGTCCCTTCTGGCTGACACGGCATATAGTTTGCCCTGTCAAGAGCCGTGGCTTTGCTCAGACAGCCATGACCGCAACAGCCGACGCTACAGACAGTCGCACCGTTGAACAGCTCATACAGACCGTCGAAGACCTGCGAGACACCGTCGAGCAGCAAGCCGACCGGATCAACGAGCTCGAAACCGAATTGGCCGACTACCGCGCTCACAACGAGCGCGATAAGGCAGAGATCCGCCAGAAGATTGCTGAGGTCGAAAACCAACAGACGGACGCCCCTTCTGAAGATACTACCCCCGGGGTTGACACCGAGAAAGACCCCTCGAAGAACTCGGAGACACCACTGGAGCGCATCTGCACTCTCCCGGAGCACGTTGCCGATCGCGAGCTCACCACCAACCAAGAACGCGCACGGTTCATCGCTCGTGACATCCAGGATTATGCCGAGAAGGCCCCTGCTGGCCTCGTCATCGATAGCCGAGCGATCAAGCGAGTGTTAACCGCCTCGGAAGGAAAGCGTCCACATACTCAGACTGTGGCCCGCGTCATGAACTTCCTCGATGACCTCGGCAAAGAGGATGTCCAGCAGAAGAAGCGTCGCGGGAAGAAGCTCATCGTCATCGATCCGGAGGCTGCCACGAGATATACAGCTCATCACGATCGTTGTGATGGGGAGGGTGGTCCAACCCATGCGGAAGGCGTGATCTCGAGCGGATAACGTCACACCGACAAGAATAGTCCGCGAAAGCGAGCCACGTAAGCAAGGCCGTAGTAGCAGCAGGTATGAAGGGAGCTTCTCGATTACAGTAGTAGTATTGTAGATGAAACCGAAGCCAGTAGCTCTGGCTCTGCAAGCGTATCACAGCACAGTGTGATTGGGTATACGTCACCTTGTGCAACCGTAATCTTCTGCGGACATCGATTGTTGCACAAGGCGTCACCAGCGAGCGATTAAAGCTGCCGTCGTCTGACGATCTCGTTCCAAGGGTACACAATCGTTACGAACCTCTTGGAATATAATCAAGAACGGTTCGTTGACGGTGATAGATTGACTTCTGGGCATCGGCTGAAACGGCCACTCCTGAGTCTGACTGTATAGAAAAATCCTATCTACAGAACACATGAGAACGTCTTTCTAAGAACATATAGAGTCATAGGGTATGCTTTGCAGCATTGGAATCACGAGAATAAACTCTCTTTGTCTGTAGAAGTAGCCTCTAGCATCGACTGTTTGAATTAATACCATTCTAAAATATTATTAGTTATAAAGAAGAAGCGATGCTATAGCACAAATGCATTATCTACTCGTATATTACCAAGTGAGGCATTTATATACTCTTAATATCAGCTAGTAAAATAGTACTCTCCCCAATCTATTACTGTTACTATAATTTAGTACTATAATATAATACACTTAATACCAAATTATTTTAGGTAATTATTTTATGGTTGCAGGAGCAAATCCTGTCGGTAGATAACATCTACCATGTGTAACCATGACAGACCGAAACAAAACGCAATCGACGGCGGACCGACCAGAAAACCAATCTGGCGACGGTTCAGCGCGGTTTCAGGACAGTCCGATCGACCGACGACAGTTCATGCAGCTCTCAGCAGTTACCGCTGGTGCGCTTGCGTTGCCGGGCCACGCAGTCGCGGATCATGAATCAGAGAAGGCAACCGAGCTGTATGACTTTATTCGCAACCACGTTGAGGGCGACTACGTAATCCAAACGCTAGTACTATTTGAGAGCGAAGCCGGCTTTGACGCGCTTGAGGATCTCGGGCTCGAGCAGGATATCGGTGATGATGAAACCGAGCCGGTTGATATCGAACAGACGACCGATCCCCAACCAGCCGCACACATAGGTGTGACACCGTTCCAAGCGTCGGATGTCCTCGAACTTGATGAGATCGAACAGGTGGAATTCTCACCCGGTGCGAACCCCTTCTGGAAGCTCGATAACTACGAGGATGGAGTGTTTCCATCGGTTGAGGAGAGTATCGAGTATATCTCATTTGACGAGGCAGTTGAAGGACTACGATACCTCGAGGACCAGCATAGTGACCGCCTCAACATATTTAGGGTTGGTGAGACCCCCGGTTATCATAACCTTCTCGAAGGCGAGACTGATCCACAGGATATGTGGTTCGGTGAATTGACAAATAATATTGAGGATAGCGATTCGTTTAAAGAAAAACGGAAGTGTGTATTTTCGATCTCGATTCACAGTGACGAACCCTATGGTCGTGAAGGATTTCTCCGCCTTGTCGAGCAAACACTAGTTAGAGACGAGCCCGACATGGACAAATGGCTTGACGATATCGTTGTTGTTTTTGTCCTCACAAACCCTGATGGATGGGTCCGCCGTGAGCCACAATATATTGGCGTCGAAAACGAGTTCGGACGTGAGAACGCTGCTGGCGTCGATCAGAACCGCGGGTTCCCGACGGAAGGGTGGATTGACCCCGACCACTATCCCGGCGAAGCATGGGGTGCAAATCTCGAAGACGACCAACCTACCGAGATTGACGATGATGTCCCTGAGGACATTCTCGATCACGTTCCGGACACATTGGCCGTCACCAACCACCTTCGGACGTACAACAACATCGAAACAGTCGCAGACCTCCATGGTATGGGCTGGTCCGAAGAACCCGTTGAATCACGTCCGTTGTACTACACGCTAACCCAGAACAGCAACCAATTCGATCATCAAGAGCTGCACGATGCTGATGAAATGACACGCGTGGTTGGTGAGTACGTGCGTGAAGAACTCGGACCGATCGAGGACCATAGAGACGCACTCTTCGACGGTGTCGAGCGCTTCGCCCAAGACGACGACGAGCTCGAAGCGGAGGATGTGGCACCCGAACTCATATTCCGAGACGGATCTTCTGTTGATACGCTCGGGTACACCACTACTGGTGGCTTTCGGAGTTTCGTTGGGGGACTTCAGGAGTTTAGTGGGCTTGGTGTGAAGGGCAACACAGTCGAATTCCTGCAATATTCCGGTGAGGGTAGAATGGACTATCGTCACGACTTCACGAACCTCGCGGTCGACACTTACCAGGCCGTCGTCCGTGGGTACATCGACCACGGCACATCCAATGTCGAGGCCACCATCGAAACCGATGGACGTTCGACTGCATACGTGGCTAGCGAAACGCTCACCCGGTCTTCAGACGATCTCGTCTTCGCTGACACAGAACAGACGTTCACATCGTCTTCATCGACGCTGGAGAGTGACGAGACTGACGTCGTTTCGTTCGATGTGTCCGGAGATGCTGGGCAGATCTCTGTCACCGTCGAACATGACGGGCCAGTTACCGCTACACTGATCGATCCCGATGGTGAGGCGGTCGAAACCTACGAGTCAACTGAGGAGATGGAGCGGGAGGCTGAATGGAATGTCACCAATCCGGCGGCAGGCGAGTGGTCGGTCGATATTGAGAACCGATCCGATGATGAAAACGAGGTAACGGTGAGCTCACAGCAGCTTCTCCTGGAAGAAAATGAGGAGGATGTCGATGGTGTCCTCGCTCCCGATCCGGAGGAAGTGTTGGGATTCACCCAAGCTGAATACGAAGTGACGCCAATGCAGTACTTCGAGGACAATGCCGAGTTCTTTGCTGATGCTGACCTCGATATTGTTAGCGTCGACGATGTTACCGATGGCGCGCTGGACGATGGAGACGCCTACGATAACGTCGTCATCAACCATGACGAGCCTGCTGACGATCAGCAGTGTCTCGATCAACTTGACGAGTTCGTCGATACCGGAGGGAATCTCGTGTTGACTGATCGAGGCGTCCAACTGCTCGGCCATCTTGAAAGCGATCTCGCAGCGGGCGTCGCTGACGATGATATCGAATCAATCGAGCGTCAGTTCGCTCTGCTCGATGATGATCCCGACGAGGACGATCCTGACGATGAGCTTCCCTCTGACGGGAAGAATCTCGATCATCGCCTGATGGAGGGCATTCGCCCTGTCCAGCGCGAAATGTGGAACGTCGCCGGATTGGGCTATGCCTCGCCGAATATCGAGGCCCCGATGACACTCGTAGACGCCGATGCCTTCGAAGGAGCTGGTGGAACCGTCGCTGCGACGACTGATCATCAGGTGTCCGTTGGCGCACTCGAACACGATGGCGAGGAGACCGGAATTCACGTTATTAGTAGTGTCCTACCGCCAGCACTCCAGAATAACCTGCATCCATTCGGGATGGTTAATTACGGTCTCGAGCTCCTCGGGCACCAAGTCTTGATGAATGCACTCGGCTACGACCAACAGCGAATCGTCGACGGCGAAGAAATCGACGTCTGGGACAACCCAGAGGAACGGGACGCAGAGCCGTAACGACTCCCTCTGCGATCGATTTTATCAGCCGTAGGATACTAACAGTATGTCAATACGAAGTTATTTAATGGTTGCCTCAGGTGGTTTGGTCAATGGGAACTAGTACCAGTATGAATTTGTGGACCCAATATCGGTCGATTCCGATCGTTTACCGGATCGGGGCGGCGTTCGTTCTGGGCTCGCTCGTCGGGCTGATCGTCGGCGAACCCGCGACCGTCTTACAACCACTGGGCGATCTCTTCGTCCAACTGCTTTCGATGATCGTCATTCCGATCGTTGTCTTCACCCTCATCATGGGGATTCGCCAACTTGATCCCACGACTCTTGGAAAGGTCGGGGGCCAAGTTGTCGTCCTCTATGCGATTACTTCGTCAATTGCCGTCTTCATCGGACTAACGGTCGCAAATGTCGTTAATCCCGGTCAAGGACTGACGCTGACCGAGGCAGAGGTCGATACCGAGGCGACGCCGGGTATCATTGAGGTCTTGCTCGGGATCGTTCCCGAAGAACCGATCGGAGCGATGGCCGAAGGCGACGTCTTAGCGACGATGTTTTTCGCGCTCGTTTTCGGCCTCGCACTTGCACTTCTGCGTGACGCGACGGACGATCCCCAGATCCGCGAGGGTGCCGAAACGATCTTCAATATCATGGAGACTGCTTCAGAAGCACTATTCAAGATTGTCTGGGGAATCATGGAATACGGTGTGATTGGCGTCTTCGCGCTCATGGCTGCGGTCTTCGGTGAAGCGGGCCCGGACGCGCTCGTCTCGTTTGGGCTGCTGATCGGGGCGATGCTGGTCGCGTGTCTGATCCACATCGCCATCACCCATCTCGGCGGGCTGATCATGCTTCTGACTCAACAGTCGCCGATCGCGTTTCTCGTCGGCTCGAAGGAGGCACTGATCACGGCACTCAGCATCCGGTCGAGCGCCGGCACACTGCCGGTGACAATGTCGAACGCCGAAGATAACCTCAGGATCAACGAGGGGGTGTATGGCTTTTCCCTGCCGCTTGGCGCGACGATCAACATGGACGGGACCGCGATGTATCAGGGCGTGGCTGCGATATTCGCGGCGAACCTCGTCGGCGTCTCGCTGTCTATAACCGAACAACTGATGGTAGTCGGGATTGCGGTGCTCGCAAGCATCGGTTCAGCAGGTGTCCCGGGAACGGGCCTGATCATGCTGACGCTCGTGTTGACCCAGTTGGGCCTGCCCCTCGAGGTGGTCGGGTTCGTCGCCGGTGTCGATCCGATCCTCGACCGGCTGCGGACGATGGTGAACATCTCGGGCGATCTGGCGGTCGCGACCGTCGTCGGCCACTGGAACGGCGCGGTCGATTTCGGTGCGGGCGTCTGGGATGGCACCGAAATCGGCGTCCCGACGGGCGACTGATTCCCAATCCAATCGGAAGCACACTATCTAATATTTTCTGAAAATAGTTTTTAATCCTATATTTGAAAATGATTATTATCCTCCCTCGAATGGGTATTGTTGTCATGGACCGACGAAAATTCATCCAGACCACTGGTGCAGCAGTCGTCGCAGGCGGGGCCATCTCTGGACCCGCGGCAGCGAACGACGAAGTAGAAAACGACATCGAGATTATCCTCCACGGTGGTGCGGGCGGTGTCCCGGATGAGCCTGAGCCGCGACAAGCCGTTCTTGACGACGCAGTCGAACACGGAGCCGCACAGGAGACGCCGCTTGATGCTGTAGTGAGTGCTCTCTGTGTTCTTGAAGAGTCGCCAATGTTCAATGCCGGAGTCGGTGGTGCGATCCAGAGCGACGGCCAAGTGCGAACCGACGCCGGTATCATGTTGAGCGATCTCGAGATCGGTGCCGTTGCATCGGTGCCAGGTGTATCCGAAGCTACTCGCGCTGCTCGCGTCATTATGGAAGAAACGCCCCATGTACTCGTTCGTGGTGAATTTGCCGCCGAAGTTGCGGCTGGCTTTGGAATCGATACAAACGTTACGCTCACGACCGAGGACGGTCTTGAAGAGTTCGAAGAACTTGACCCACCAGATGGTGACGCCTTTGAGCAGCTTGAATGGGTCAATGAAGTCTTCGGCGGTGCAGGGACGGTCGGTGCGGTTGCCCGTTCTGGTGACGAGTTGGCCGCCGCAACCTCGACTGGCGGCCTCTCGTATGCGATTGCGGGGCGGGTCGGTGATGTCCCACAGGCAGGGAGTGGGTTTTACTGTACCGACGCTGGCGGAGTGAGCGTTACAGGCACAGGCGAGGACATCATCAGGACAACGCTCTCACAGCGCACTGCCGGACTGTTAGAGGATGGTGAGTCGGCGCAATCAGCAGCTGAGACTGCTCTTGAAGAGTTTGTTGATCTCACCGATTCTACTGCCGGGATTATCGTACTCGATGCTGACGGCGATACAGGAATTACATTCAATAGCGACGCGATGCAGACAAGTCAGAGTACCGAGGAGTAGACAAACAAGCGTAGTGAAGGGCCGACGATGAGATCCTGGCGACGCATGACCTCGTGCCTACACTCACATTGAAAGTACGTCTCGCCGCCCTCAGATTGTTTGAGGCTCTGATATTGCTAGTTCCTATTTGGATTGCCGTTACCAGATATGTACTAGACGATAAAGGAGAACTGACTCAGAAGAATATTCTTGGAGGATTTCTCATTAGCATAGGCTATCTCTTCCTCTTGTTATCTTTCCTTGGTATAAGAAACGTATTTCAACCAATAATAGAGACCGCTAGCTTAGGGATGGCTGTAGATGCAATCATTTTCTTTGTTCTGATCGTCGCAGTGGGTATGCTCCTCGGCTATTTTGACAAGCTCCAGACCCATGGTCTGAAAGATCTTTTTGGGACATGAACATGGCCGTGGCAGTCGGGACTATCTTCTTATTTTTATTCATAGGTAGCTATTTCTCGGATTAATTGGGGAACTATTAGAACTTGTTCTGCGAAGCCACACTTCGTATTAGTATATTGAGATTTTTCAAAGGGCGCTTTCGAGTACTTGGGCCGCCACCTTACCTTGTGCACATCGACGCTCGTGAAAGGCGAGTGTTGCACAAGGCTTCCTGCGATCTAGGAGGTCCGTATGCGCGCTTTTCTCCGCCTTTAATTCCCGCAGCTTTTCACGTATCTCGTCACGGGATCGGGGCGCCCCGCGGTCGTCGTCGCTGCTCATCGGTTAAGCTCCTCTTCAAGCTCTAATCAAAAGTGTTCGCCCGATTCGAACGCGCGCTCAAACCTTAACCCCGACGCATGCTGGCGATTGCGAACAATCTCCTTGGTACACATATTCAAAATCAGGCTCGATTCTCACCTGGAACACATCTCTGGACCGGAGAGGTCAGCAATCTAGGTGGCGGGGGTACTAGGGCCGCCACCCCAAGTTATGTTACAATCTGGCACGACTTAGCTTTGTCTCGAGCGGGAACTGTGCTTTCCGTGCTGACAAGAGTAGTGCTAATGCTGCCGGAAAGTACCTGGCTACTACGAAAGAGGAAGTGCTCGGCGCGCTTCAGAAAAAACGAGTCGGTACGTCATCGCTCTCGTGGTTGATTCTCTGCCGGTGCTCCATCTTGTTGAGACCGAGGAATGCAGGCGTCATCACCATTTATTAACTCGGATATAAATAAAGATCTTTTGTGATATATTGAGACCATCTCTCACGAAGCTATTGCTAATCAAAAGCAAAGAGTGAGAAATCACTCTTCGTTCGAGTCCTGCTCAGCAGAGTGAATACCAGGGTGCGACGAGACTATCGAACGAGACAGAAGAATCGAACAGAGAATCGAGTACTGGAAGAAGTCCTGTTAGGCGGCGATCGTAACTGTCTCACCGGTGCGCTCGATGAGATCCTCGCCTTCAAGCGTTCTCAGCGTGGGGAACAACGTGAGCTGCTGGATGTCCAGTGCCGCTTGGAGGTCGTCGACTGTTGCTTCCTCGACGATACTGAGATACAGGTAGACGAGTTTGGAATTTCCTGAGTCGAGTTCAGCAGGGAGTGGGTCGTTGGTCGCGGTTGCCTTCTGGGTGAGTAGTTCCGGGCTCATTGTGTGTACCCGAATCAACGCTGATTGGATATATAAAGCTCACCCATAAACACTTAATGATATTAATTTGTGTATATGTCTTATATTAACACGGTGCCGGAGAGGGAGAGTCGACTACTACGATCCCAAGCCCACGATCCAAAATCCACGCATGGAGTACTGTAATCCCACTCAGGCACAGCTAACGTCCCTATCAAATACGTCGGTAGTGTCCGCCAGAGTTGCATCTATCGGCGTGTGCCTAACGGGCGAACGGATCGAACGGCGTCGCGTTCTTGATGCGCTCGGCCGCATCGCGAGAATCAGATTAGTCCTTTATTCTTACCCCCGACTCGATTCGGTACTCGATCTCGACCGAACTCGTCGACAACGTTCGGGCTAGGTCCTCGGTCATATCCGAGTGGTCGGTGGCGGCTTCGAGGTTCGCGAGCATTTCGTGGGTAAACTTACAACTAGCGTCAATCGCCCCCGAACGCGTGTTCTCCCCCAATTGTTCGCCGACGCGGTCGTAGAGATCAGTGCGCCAGGCATACTTCCCGTCAGTGTTTATCCGCATGGTTCATTTTGCACATCGATCTCGGAAAGTGGCTTAGATCGAGGTACTAACTGCCTCAACCAGGCCCGATAACCTCTCTTCGAATCATCTGATTGTGACGTTGGAGTGAATTGGGACGGTCAGCGTCGGAAGTTGCACATCGGATTCGCGAGTTGATGTACAAAACCGTGGTTGCGGATCTTCGCCTGTGTAACCCCGTGGGGGGCGGGGGGCGCGGGGGAGAGATCTCATGTACAACTGTGCGGTACTGTCGACCGGCCGACACATCCGAGACCGTCGCGCGATAACGTTTAGTGGACGGCAGGAGAGGGATCGTCAGATGGAAAAAATCACCGCTGGCGTCGACCTCGACGTAGCTTACGGCCGAACACCCGAGGACGCGCTCATGTCCGTCCTTGCGATTCAACCCGCGTTTGACTATCGAGAGGCGTACTACGTCGACGAGCGACCGGCGTTCATGGACGTGGTCGCGGACCGACGTTTCAATAAACACGATTGGGACCAGTACGAACAGGTCGACGCCGAAAGTCTCACCAACCGCCGCGGCGACGGCGTTCGGTTCCAAAAGAGGCTCCGATATGACGCGCCACTAACGCCGGATCAGCGGTTCCAGATTATCCTCACGAACATCTGGCTTGAGGTCCCGTATTCCGACGACGGACGGGCGCATGCGAGGTTCGACTTTAGCATCACGCTGCGCGAGAGCGAACTCGACGGCGAGGACGAGCTACGCGACGGAGACCACTATTGGCGTTGCGAGCGGATGTCGACCGAGCCGATCGACGAGACCCGGCGTTAGATCCCCAGTCTTCGCCACCTTGTTCAACACGTCGTCTCGAATCGCCGATGTTGAACAAGGTCGTTACTCGTCGTCCCTATCGGGCTCGTCGAGCTTACAAATTCTTGTATAAGAAAAGGAATCTCACCCAGTACCGGTGCTACATATCGCGCTCTTATTTGAGGAAAGGGGAGAAGGCCTGTTTAGGCACGCGGTGCGATAAATTCTGCCGGATCACGACGAAGGTCGACCGCCATGTGACACGCCGAGAGCGACAGCTCCCGAGGGACATCCAGGTACTCTGGGAGCCCATCCTCGCTTTCACCGATACCAACACCGTACTCCTCAAGGGCTGAATCGAGTTCCTCAGCAGTGATGAGTTCCTCGTCATCACCATAGACGACGGTTCGAGCAGCAGCGACACGTTCCTCACGGCTTGGAGACGTGCGCTCGCTGTCAGCGTCACTTAGGTGCCGGTCGGATGCCATTCTTTGAATCTCGTGATATATCGTTCGGCGTGCTCCGCTAAGAGTAGTTTCTTGTGCTAAAAACCGCCCTGCCGATATACTTCGGGCGGCCTATCGAGTCAGTCGCTCAGTTCGATCAGTCGCCGTCTTCGCCGCCACCGTCGCCACCGTCTCCTGCGAGGGTCGCGTTGATGGTGAGATCACCAGTGAGATCTTCTTCCGGCTCATCCGTGGTATCGATCGTGATGCCGGTCGATTCGGAACTCCCCGGCGAGAGACCGCTGAAGGACGATGGGTCGAACGAGATCTCATCGACATCGCTGTCGATCTCGATGTCGATATCGTTCGCCGATTGGTTCGTGAACGTGAGGATCTCATCGATCGTCGTCGTTGCCCGCTGATTGACCCCTTCACCGTCTGCTCCGTCGAGCTCACCCATTTCGAGGGTCACGACCTCGACACCACCAGCGACCTCAGTCCCAGTATAGTCGGGGTGCCCTTCGATACCCAGATATGCGCTCGCGTCGCCCGCGATCGCGATAGAGACACTACGATCCGCATCCGTGCTCGCAAACGCCCCCGTGCCGAACAGTACGCCGCTTCCCACACTCATTCCACCTAAGCCAATTAGTACATTTCGTCGGTTCATTATATGGTAGTTTACGCGGTAGGGATCCTACCACGGTTATATTAGTAATAGAGCGCTACCCACATAGTATCAAGGTGCCTGACTTTTTTCTGGCAGACCCTGAACCCCTTCAGGGACACCCTGAAAATGCTATTCGACCGATCAACGTATTGCAAAATATAGATATGATGACTACGACGTATCTGCAATCAGCTGAATGAAGAAATCAGTCCTCCACCTCACCCTCTGTAGGACTCGACTCGGTCGTCAGATGCGTCGGTGGTGTGTATACGTATCGTGTCGAACCGTTCACGAAGTGGTAGACTGGCAACTGCTCATCCTCAATTACACGACTGTTCGTATCGATCGCCGCATCGACGAGATCCGCGAGTGAGTTGACAGTCGTGGTCGGCAACTGCAGATGCTCTTCCGGCATCGTCCCCGTCGAGATCCAGTCATCGAACCGCTTGCGTGCCCGTTGCTCCTCGTACAGCCGTAGGCGATCGGGTGCTGGAGCTACTCTTCCGCGTGAACGTACAACAGCTAGTCCGACAACAGCTACCAGCGAACCAAGGGCCAGTAGCGGTATGACGATACCACTGAAAACACTCGGCGGGACACTGTCGGTCGATGTTTCAATAACCTCCGTTGGCTCGGTTTCGGTCCTCTCGTCGACACGGACCAACCCACTTTGGGGATCCATCACTAGTTCATTCACCTCCTCTCGCTCTATTTCCTCCCCAGCAAGGTCTGTCGTAACGGATGTCGTTGCGACGACCGCGATTTCTGTGTCGCCGGGGAGGCTCCCCAGATCGTCATCGGGTCTCTGTTCAGGAGTCCGAAGAATCTCGTTGATAGTCCACAGCTGGTGTTCGAGATCCGCGATCGCCACCCCGAATGGAATCGTGTGTTCACCAGAACTCCCCTCTTGTTGAAGTGTCTCTTCACCAACCGTTTCTGACTGGCGCCAATGTTCGAGAAGCACTTCGTCGTCGTTATCGATCTCCTCCGTCGAACGAAGGACTAGCTCTAAATCCGTTTCTATCTCGACGTCGGTGGGCTCCGTAGTCTCGTATTCATAGACGAACTCCCCATCGACTACCGGTGTTGCACGATAGAAATAGACCGACTGATTCTCCAATTCAGTGCCGGCAGCATAGAGTGGATTGTCCTCGGGGGCCGTCGCCGAATGCTGGAAGTCGACCGTCGAATCGTAGACAGCGAGCGTTTCCTCGTCCGTCTCGGTCTGCTGGTCAGTATAGGCGACGTACGTCACCCAGCCACTGATGAGCAGACAGACAAGCAAAACGGCGATGACGAGTGTAAAATACCTGTCGAGGTAATATCGAAGCTTGAACTCTGGGTCGGAGACGTTTTGATCGTTCATTCGTAGCGAGCACCTGGAGACCGGTCGCGATCCGTGATCCTGTCTATCGTCTCATCCGCTCTCTCACGACTCGAAACACGGATCTTGCCGTACTGCTTCCGTTGTTTGCATCTACCTCGCTGTTCGTTCACTCGATTAGCTATCAAGTATGTATTATATATAAGTCCATAGATATAGACATTTTCATTGTAGTAGTATCTGATAGAACAGGTTCCTCCAGCCTGATTGAATCGGCGATCGGGATATCCCCGGTAAGTATTGACCCCCTCGGAAGTCGTGCTTCCACCGGGTAGCGATTCGGATCATTTGAACTGGACTGGAAACCAGCCCATCGAGAACTGTTTGATCACATAGAGATGGACGATCGAGGAACTACCAAATACGGCGGTGATCAGTACTGCCCATATAATATCTGGGAGCTGCGGTGGGTAGACATCGAAGTAGACACCGATGAGGGTTATCGTGCTGATCACAGACAGCCCGAAGTAATAGACTGCCCACGAGACCGTACCGGAGGGCACGATATCCATATATATCGTTATGTCCGAGCCGTCTTCGGTAAGTTCGACTGTTCGTCCATCATATTCAATGACGTTCGCGCGCGCCATCATCGGGAGGTGAACCTGTTGTAAGGAGGTGTAGATCCGTTTTCGCTCCTTCCCAGTCAGTTCGGCGACTTCCTTTTCCTGCTCGGTAGCCGCGATCTCCTGTGCGAGGTCCGAAAGGCTCACCGGCTCTACCGATTGCTCACAGATCTCTATCACTCGCTGCCGACGATGGCTACTCAGGACCTGAAAAATCTCGTTTTGCGAGAGTGATCGGTCTTCGGTTTCATCCGCTCCCATCTGTTCATTGGATAATACTCCGAGAGTGATAAATAAGTTTGTATGACATATATTGTATGAGTTTCATTCTGTATTACATGATAGAGATAGTATGTATACCGGAGGATATATGTCTGTACAAGATTATTATCGGATAGATTCCATTGGTTGCCTTGAGTCTACGTAAATGGACCTTTCTCGGTCTCATTGGAGTCGTGCTGCTGCCACTGATTGGTGGGGGACTGTTAGGGCAGCCGATCGGACTGGGTTTCGTCGAAACAGGGAGCATGGAACCGACGATCGATGCAGGGGATGGGTTCGTCGCCGTTCCAGGCTTGCTAAGCGGAGAAGTCGAAGAGGGTGACGTTATCGTGTTTGAAGCGACCAACGTCCAGGGCGGTGAGGTGACGACACACCGTATCGTTGGCGAGACCGATCACGGGTATATCACACAAGGAGACGCTAACCCGTTTTCCGACCAGAGCCAAGGGGAACCCCCAGTGACGGACGGTCAGATACTCGCGACTGCCCTGCAGATCGGTACTACCGTCGTCGTCATACCACATCTCGGAACAATGGTGCTGTTTATGTCAAATATACTCACTAGCATGTCCGCCGTCCTCTCACAGCTATTGGGGAGACCGATACCAGGGGGTGCCGCCGGATTGGGGTATCTCTTCATCGGTCTCGGCGCTGTGGTTCTCGCTGTGACGATACTCCGTGGTGAGGACCGGACGCGGCGCTTTCGGTCCCGGTCCCGTTCACGACGCGGCGTTCTCTCCCGTCGTCGCCTCGTCGTTCTGATCGTTATCGTCGTATCGATGCCATTAGTGGCGGGTATGGCCATCCCGTCGGGCGTTCACGAGTACGGGATCGTGAGCGCGGAACGCGACTCGCCAGCATCCCATGTCATCGAAGCGGGCGAAACTAGCCGTGATACACATACGGTTCCGAACACGGGGGTCGTTCCGACGGTCGTGGTCACCGAACCGGCAAGCGAAGGGATAGCGGTCGACCGCTCCGTAACCCATCTCGGGGCTCGCACCTCAGCTGACGTCACCGTCGAGATCGAAGCACCGCCGGAGACGGGCTACTACTACAGACATCTCGCGGAGTATCACTACCCAATCGTCCTCCCGCCATCGTTGCTCATCGCGCTTCACGGCATCCACCCGTTGGTCGCAGGAAGCGCTATTCTGGCTACTGCTGCCGGGATTCCCGCCCTCGTTGCGTATCTCGTCCTCGAACCCGGTCGCTACAGAACGCGATCACGGTCCCGATAAATCCCCGAACTCGAAACGGACTCGGTGTACTACTGCTGCTCCCCAGTTTCACAAGCTACGGTATCGGACTGGGCCTGCACGACCAACGCGGGATCGTCGCCGATGTCACCCGTCACCATGACGAGGTTCGAACCGACGACCTCGGCCGCTATCGCGTCGACATCGACGAAGCGTATGTCGACGGGTTCTCCTCCGAGGTGGAATCGAACCACCGGATCACCTTCTTCGGCCGTTCCCTGTTCGACCTGTAAGGAGGACACAGCAGGCACCGAGGGATCGTCGGCGCCACTTTCGATGTCAGCCATGGGGAGTTCGAACGCGATCGTTTCGGTGTCGTCGTCATTCTCGTGGATATACTGCTCAGGGATAGGGGTCTGAGTGCCCTCCTCAGGGTCGATCGGCTCGGCTTCTTCGGGGAGATCCTCGACATCCGGTTCGCTATCGTCTCGTTCGGGCTCCCGGTCGGGTTCGTCAGCACCTGACTCAGTCTCCGTCTCATCGGCTTCGTCCGGCGGCTCGGTTAACTCGGCTTCGTCGTCGTTCTCTGCTAGGCGTTCGCTGATGGAGATCTCACCCGCGGGTTGTTCAGATTCAGCGAGGTTGACCGCGGCGTCGGATTCGCCTTCGACGACGATCTCGGTACTCTCGGACTCACTGTCGCTCCACGCCGTACACCCTGAAACTGCGAGAGTAATACCCAGAGCAAAGACGGTGATCATCCGCCAGGAAATAGCTGTCATGCTATAATGTAATCTATACGAGCAAATAAATATTGTCTATATTTAATTCAGAAGAATAATTATATTGTCATATAGTCATTTGGGCACTGTAGCTTCTAGGTATTTCAGTAACGTACGGAAACACCTGTGCCGACAGCTGTGCTCATTGCGCTTCAGCCCCCTCCGTGTCGGGGTCGTCCGATGCGTCAGCGTCCGCTGGTTCTTCCGGAGCCGGTTCCTCCTCGGCCGGGGTCGGACCGAACGCAGGATCGAGCGGCGCGATCTGCCGCCCTATCGTGACCGGGCTGTGCGCGCTCGTTCGCTTGCTCCTGGGCGCGGTCGAGACCTTACGGCTTGTCATTTGACGAAACAACGGCATCGGTGTCCTCGTCAGCCACGTCGACGACTGCGACGGATTCAGAATGTTCCAGACGTACCCTCGTGGGGTTGAAGCGTCCCAGAAGCCGGGAATCGAGGCATTACCCCGCGTTCCAGGTGTACCCGTATGGTTGCAGTGCGAGGCTAGCGTCCCGATCCCCTTCACGCACCTGTTCCAGACGAACCATTGTAGGGTTCAGTTGTATCGTCTGTTGAGAGCATACTGATTTCACCAGACTCCCAAAATAACCTTGTACAACAACTGGCTACTTGAAAAGGATATTGTTGTATTTACCATATCACACCGTGCTGTGATACGCTCACGAAGCCAGAACCACCAACTTCGGTTTCATTCATCATACTACCACTAAAACTCAAGATTCCCTCTACACCTGCTGCTACTACGACTTTGCTTGCGCGGTTCGCTTTCGCGGACTATTCTTGTCGATGTGGCGTTATCCGCTCGAAATCACGCCTTCTGCATAGGTTGGACCACTCTCTCCATCACAACGATCGTGATGAGCTGTATATTTCGTGGCGGCCTCTGGATCGATGACGATGAGCTTCTTCCCGCGCCGCTTCTTTTGCTCGACATCCTTTTTGCCGAGGTCATCGAGGAAGTTCATCACGCGGGCCACAGTTTGAGTGTGTGGACGCTTTCCTTCCGAGGCGGTTAACACTCGCTTGATCGCTCGGCTATCGATGACGAGGCCAGCAGGGACCTTCTCGGCGTAATCGCGCACGTCCCGCGCGACGAACCGGGCGCGCTCTTGATTCACTGTCAATTCCCGATCGGCAATATGCTCGGGAAGCCCGCAAATGCGTTCAAGCGGTGTCTGACTGTCCTGCGACCCCGTTTTGTCCCCGTCTACCCCTGGGGTTTCGTGGCCAGAGTCGGGTTCCAGTTGGGAAACCTCGTCGTCAAGTTCACTAATCCGATTGTGGGCGCCGCCGATGTTCGAGGATTGAATTTTAACCTCTGTCTCTAATCTTTCGATCGTTTCGGCTTGCTGTTCAATCCGCTTCGCTTGCTGCTCGACCGTCTCTTGGAGATCGGCGACGTTTTCGGCGAGCTGTTCGACGGCACTTCTGTCCGTAGCGTCGGCTGTTGTGCTCATAGCTGATTGACAAAGCCACGGCTCGCGAGGGGCAATCTATAAGCACCTACCCGGACAAAGAACGGATGTT
>NZ_JBBMXV010000013.1 GCF_037996645.1 Halalkalicoccus tibetensis | reverse complement strand
CGGATCTCGTCTTGGAAAAAGATCGGATACTCCTCATGGCCAGGGCGGAATGCAAAAATACGCCCGCGGCCACGACGATAGCAGACACCGGAGCGATCTATTGAAAACACCGTTCGATCCATGGGTGGTACGATCGATGTTCCACAGAAACCGGGCCCGGAATAGAGATCGATCGAAACGCGCTCAACCAGTACCGTACGGACTGATAGGTCTCAACGGCAGGCGGATTTCCGGTCCCCCAACTAGTCTGAACGATCGAACTACCTGGTGCGGAAAATCATCTGTTTTCAGCGTTCTATAGATCAACGAGCGTCCCGCCGACTTAGTTGGTGGGCCGCTCGATGATGGACGGAATTCAGGAACTTAACTGAGATCCGAACTGTAGCGTACCGCCCGGAGATGACGGTTCGGTGCGCTGATCCCTCATCGATAGGGTCCAGAGCGAACACCACTGATAGGTCGGCAACGAGTACCCAGTTCAATCAAGCAGGCCATCCTCGACGAACGGATACCGCTCTGCGAGCGCGATCCGCTCTCCGGTCCGTCCGGATTCGTAGGCGGCCATCGTGACGACGATCGTCCTGAACGCATCACGAACCGTGATCGGCGATTCGACTCCATCTAGAACGGCGGCGGTGAACGCTTCGGCTTTGGTCTGCCTACCCTGATAGTCGAGATAGGGGTCGTGTTGGGTACCTTCGGCATCAATGGTGTAGCCGGTGCGTTCGTCCCATTCGCGCCCCTCGATGTAAACGGCTCCGTCATCATCCCAGATGTGGATATGCTCGCGCGTACGGGCGACGATACCCGTATCTGAGATGGTCGCTAGCGCGCCGTTATCGAATTTGATGGTGATCGACGACTGCTTATCAAAGATCTGCTCCTCGTCGTGGAACTCGACGTCTGCGTTGATGTGAGTCGGTGTGAGACCGGTCACCCAGAGAATCGCATCGATGACATGTGAGCCGACATTCAAGAGGTGGCCGCCTCCGCTTAGAGTCGGATCCATCCGCCAATCGTTCATATTCTCGTAGTACGAACGCCAGTCATGGGTAATCTCACCGGTAACGAACGTCGGTTCGTTCTCGCCCTCTGCCCACCGCTCACGGGCCATAAGGAACGCGGGATTTAGATGTCGCTGATAGCCCAACATCATCACGCGATCGTTCTTCTGATCACGCCAAAAGAGATCGAGGGCGTCCTCGACGTTGGTCGCCAACGGCTTCTCACAGAGGACGTGAAGACCTCGTTCCAGTGCAGCGATTGTCTGACCATAATGGAGGCCGTTCGGCGTGGCTACCACCGCTGCATCGAGCGGTTCCTCGTCCAACATCGCTTCGTAGTCATGGTATCGTGACCCCTCCGAAACACAGAGCTCGTTTCCGGCATCGGTTTGAATGTCCTCGTTGACGTCCGCTAACGCCGTTAGCTCGGCATTCGGAACAGACCTAAACTGTCGTCCGAGTCGAATTCCGAGGCTTCCGAGTCCAACGAGTCCGACTCGAAGATTGGCATGGGATGGTTCGGTCATAGACGTGGTCACGTCTACAGCCAAATCGTCATAATTATTTTGTTCTACCGTTTTCCGCACGAGCGCCTCAAATTCCCGCTATGCCCTCCTGACACCCAACCGAATGTTCGGGAGACAGGAATCGGTGGATCAGCTCTGGATCGTATGATGGATTCGTGGGCACAGAGGGCTGTGATGCCATGTGAAGTGCGATACAGGTCATACCAGACATCCTCGTTCAGAGCACGAATTACAATAGCATATCTGTAATCCGAAGTACCACGTCGGTGGCTTATAGGGAAAGAATAGCCAGCGTATCGATAGACGAGACGTCGTAATCAGTGATGGCACTTTCTCGAACGATTTGCCTCAAGCTAGGACAACTCTCCACTCTATCTTCCGGTAATATCGAGAATTACACTCTGACATCACTAGATATCGTACCTCAAATCTCCCGAATGTGTCGGCAAATCGTAAACTACAGTGCTGGATTTCACAATGCTGCCCATACTTTGTTCAAGGATAAAAAATTGCTAATATGAGGAGAATAGAAGCCTATCTAAACATCACTCCGAATACACTCTCTAGGGGACGACAACAACGAGTAGCGCTCGGTAGAGCCATCGTGCAAGATCCAGAAGCGTTTTTGATGGATGAACCTCTCTCAAATCGGGTTGTTACCGAACGACGATGTGGACGGAGTTACAGGACCTTCAACAGGATCTCGAAGTTACGACGGTTTACATAACCCACGACCAGACCGAGACAATGACGATGGCCGATCGCATTGCAGTGATGAAGGACGATAAACTGTAACAGGTCGCTCCCCCGCTGGAGTGCTCTAACCAACCTACGAACAAGTTCGTCGCAGGGTTCATCGGATCACCGAGCATGAACTTCCTGTCCGGGAGGAACGAGCACGGAAGGAACACGCTGCATTTTCATACTCGCTTTCAGAAACTACGCGCAAACGGCTGGAGAACGCACCGAATAATATGACGCTTGGAATCCGCCTCGAAAATATCGTACCTCCCGATGGCGAGGAAAACATCAGTAAATCGAGAGTCTCCGTCGTAGAACCGGTGGGTGATCAGAGTTACCTGCATCTTGAAGTAGGAGACGATCAACTGACTGCAAAAGTCAGCAGTGAGAATCAGGACATTTCAATTGAATATTAATACTCTTCCGACCCAGGGTATGAACTCAACGACTAGATATCCGAACCACTGAATGGACCATGAAACACCTAGCCAAATGAGTCCCCACGGCGTTGATCCAATCGATGGTCGAACAGGCCATTCTGATCCAGAATGCATCTGTGTTTTTGGATAGATATAGTCACAAAAGAAGTGGATGCTGAGACCGATACTCGCCAGGTTTATCCAGGTTACTACGATGGGTAACGAGTTCGCGACATTGGTCTGATCTACTACGATGAACAACAATGCGGGTGCCAAATAAGTGTGCGTTAGCCAAGAGCGGTGGTACTTCTCTTTGAATGTATCAATGTTTGGCAGAAAAATACCAATGGTTATCGGGACGACTCCTATCGGATGGACTCCTGAGATAGAGAGCACTATCCAGATCAAGACTACACCAATAGCGTGATAGGGGCTATATCTCATGCTGAGTCATACTCTTTTTAGGGGACGCAACATCTCGGTTGGTGACTACGGTTTCGTACGATTTGACCTCCATGACAGATAGAATTCCCGGAAGCAAAATAACTCCCAGTATTGGAATCAACGAACAGATCGCAACAATGAGGGACATCTTCCCGACGTGTTTCACATATCCTTTCTTATCAGATGTTATCGTTAGAAGAGAATGAAGAACACTACCAATGAACGTAGAACTGCCGCTCTGAGACATTATATTAGAGGATCTAATTAAGGCTGGCAAGGTTAGTATTATAATGTATAATCCTACCACACTGAGAACAAGGAACGTGCTCGAACCGGTAACGAGTGTTATCTGGATGTACATCAACTCCATAAAGAACAAGAGAAGTAACAGGATCGAGATCGGTAACCCTCGCAGGAGATTCTGTGAGAAGGTTCTAATCATCACTTTCATCCTCCCCATTTCTGAGATCCGACGGCCGTCATGAACGTCGTTGATCACCTTATGCGCAGCAATCATTGAGGATCCGATTGTGAAAACAGGAATTGATAGTATAAAAAATAAAACACTTATTGTAATTATTGTGACCAGATCGTCGTAGACGTATGAGAGGTTCTCATCAGTATATCGTGAAATGAGATCGGTCACCTTCATAACCAGCGATCAGTAGAGCATCAGATGAAATAAGACTTCCTATTATCATGGCTCTGTTGAAATCCTTCAGAGTTGACATTGAGAAGAACAGCCCTTCAATCGGTTTTTGCAGATCCAATTGGAAACTAGCTTCTCAGCAAATCGCGAGACGTGAAGAGGGTTTCAACAGAGCCATTATCATGTATATTCTGTTTTTATATGCGATTCGTTAGTTGGAAGGACTCCCTTCTAGAGCAAGTCAATACCCTCTATCTGACGCGATTTTCCCTCATGAGCGTGGTTTCTCCATAGGATTTATTATCCAATCCATCCTTTAGACTGAGCTGCTTATTCGCCCAGTCGTGAACTGTGGTAAGCATCGGTATAAGGGGATGAGATCCCACACCTCCCGGTATAGATTTATAAGACATGGGCCAGAACTCGGTTCCTACGCGTAGTATTGAACCCACAGTGATAACCTTATCACTCGCTTTACCGTGATGAACTCACTCCTGTAGTATGTGTTCTCATCGGGACCAGATTCGGAGGTGAGCAACCAGCTATCTGATGAGTCGACTGAATTCATTCGGTTCCATTAATTTCAGCTATACGAAACTAATATGCCGATCAATACATATAACATAGACCGTTCAGCATAAACTGATGAGCGAAGTCGACTCTGGGCCTGGCAAACCCAGCATGAATATGGCCCTCTTGGGCTAAACTACGTAGAACAACCCTCACTCAAACTTGCCAGAATTCGGACGGCGGATCGATCTGCCAGTTCTCTTAGGGCGGCTTTTGAGCCAAACAGAACTTGACGATATCAGCCAGAATGAATAAACCATTCTCTAACAGAACGTAAATCGCAGCACACCGTCAATTACTCTGCTTTTAGCACTCTCGATACTCACGTCAACGACTCATATACTCCTCAGGGTGGAACGTGAATCTCCTGCTGGCTAGTTAGAAGAATTCGATCATCATTCTCAGAGGCTACAAGCTGAACGCAGGCAATCTCCATACCGTACTTCCCCATCACCCATGTCACGGGTACTGTACGCTCGATGCCAAAACACCCAGCAACATACTGCGCGGTATATCGATGAGGGAACAGTCAGCCCACCCCTCATTCGTGAGACAGACTGAATAGAGGGTGGTTATCCGAAACAAACGAGAATACCAGCAACCAGTTCGTTTTTCACCGCATTACCAGAAGGCACCACCATGACTGCCGCTCATCGGTGAGCGTCCTCCTGCCAACGACGAGGTAGACCGACGCCTGTGGGGAGCTGGCTGCCCAACTCGGAGATCGCGACGAGCTCCTAATCATCCACGCCGTCGAGGACGATCCCGTCACTGAACGACAAAACATCCCCGAGGGGTCTGACTCATCGCCGTCGGTGAGTCCGAACACTGTTCAGGGAAGGCCAATGCCATCGCTGCCGAGATGGAGGCCGCACGCCACAATCGTCTTGTCTGGATGGACGATAATTTCCACCATCCTCCGGACTGGCTGGCGACCCTCAACGCGGCCTACGAAGAGTATGGTCCAGTATCGGAGGTGCCGTACTTCGTTGGACGGGATCTCCTGTCAGTAGTACTCGAACCGCTGTATGCCTCGGCTGATTCACTAGGTATCTACCTCGGTAATCAGATCTGGGGCGGCACGATCATATTCGAGCGAGACGACATTGACGAGGCCGCATTTCTCGATGAGCTTCGGCGGACCATCAGCGACGACGGATTCCTCATGGAGTACCTCCAGGTGGCGACGGGTGGGCGAACGTGGATTGTCCCTATTGGGGGGAACGATCCGCGAGACGGTTGAGCGCCAGGTCCGGTGGACGCAGATTCTCCGGTGGTATGCCCCCGGTGCTGTCGCCGGGACAGTTCTCGTTGTGCTGTTCGTCCTCGCCGGTGCAATCGTGGCCCCACTCCCTGCGGTAGTACATCATGGCTTATTCGTAGACGTGCAGGCTGCCGGTCCGGTTATCCTCGATGTAATCCCAGTCGTACTCGACGCCTAGGCCTGGACCATTAGGGACCTCGACCATCCCATCTTTGACATCGTCTATCAGGTCGGAGTACTGGCCCTTGTACACGGGCGGCTGGGTGTTTTCACAATTCGGGTGGACCAGCGCAAGTTCGTAGTAGTTGGAATTTCGGACCGCGGCGATGCAGTGGCGCTGGGCCGGTCCAGGAGCGTGGAACTCGACGTCGATCCCGAAGCCTTCGGCTATCCGGGCGATCTTGATCGCGCCGGTGATGCCGGCGTCATACTCGGGATCGGCGCGGAGGAAGTCCGTCGCGTTCGCCTCGACGAAATCGGTATGGGACTCGAGACCACGGATGTGTTCGGTCTGCAGGATCGGCGTGTCGAGTTTCTCCCGGAGTTTCCGGTGGGCGTGCTGTGAGATACCGGCGTCACGGAATGGATCCTCATACCAGAAAAAGCCCTGCTCGTCGCAGGCTCGCCCGACCTTGAGCGCGTCGGCAAACGTCTCGTACTCGCAGGCGGGATCTAACATGAGGTCCATGTCATCACCAACGCGTTCGCCCACCGCGTGGACGGCCGCGGTCTCTCTGTCGATCTTCCGGGAGGCGTCGCTTCCACCCCAGCCGTGGATCTTGTAGCCCTGAAAGCCCGCGTCATGACACTCCTCCGCGAAGTCGGCGAAGGCCTCCGGCGAGTCGAGCCCGCCGTTCTCGTCGCCGTGATACGTCGAGGCGTAGGCGGGAATCTCGGTCCGATACGTGCCGAGCAGTTCGTGGACCGGCGCATCATAATACTTCCCGGCGAAGTCCCACAGCGCGATATCGACCGGGCCCATGCCCATTCGGTCATACTTGCGGAGTGCGCGTTTGATCTCACTCCAGTGTTTCTCCCGTTCGAGGGGGTTCTTGCCGACGAGGTAGTCACTGAACATGTTGATCTGGGCTGCAGCCGGTGAATTACCGCCCACGTATTCGCCGGTGATGCCCGTGTCTGTGTGGATCTTTAGCCCGAACAGCTTCCGTTCTGTTGTCGCACCGGGCTCGTAGACGAGATTGAAGCCAGCCTCGTCGGTTCCGATATCCTCGAGCGGATACGTGAATTCGACACTTTCGATGCGGGTAATCGTCGGACCCATACGAACGGCATATATCAGGTGCCGTCATAAAACTATGTCTCCCTGCTGACCTCACGTCGCCAGGTTTGACCTTCCCTCGAGGCGGCGTTCCGTTGATCGACGCTAGGTTTAAACAAGTGACTGAGTTTTCATGGTCAACACAATTCATCTGATTCACGACGAGTGGTACACTAGAATGGGGCGTCTCTACGATAGAAACGTGCACGTACTGAACGTCCGGCCGTCGGGTGCGCCGACGATAATCGAAATTGAGGACTAGACCGTCCGTCCCTCTTCAATCCAGAGTCCCCAACTGGGGTAGTCAGTTTGCGTGGCTACCGTATAGGTGACGTTGTGATGGCCATACTCGGTAAGTACTGGGAGCAAGTACTTGGTCCCGAGCGTCGCGGTGTTCAGGTGGCCGTCGTGGGTCTCCATGACGTCCTCGACGAGGTTCTCCACGACAACATCCTCGTACTCCTCAGGTACCATGTCAAACGCGAGTGGGAAGAGATTCGAAGTCTGAAGGTATGCCTCGTGCTGGCCGGTCCGGTAGTAGCCGACGTCCGTATCGAGGAACACATCGTTAAAGTCCTCGCGGATCTCCTCAGCCAGAGTCTCCCACTCGCTGGCCTCCTCGTCCTCGCCGATGAGCGCGGCGGTCTCGGCCAGCACCTGCGCGAAGCGGTAGTAGTAGGCCATCGAAGTGATCGGCACCTCATCACCGCCGCCACCGTATCGGTCAGCGGCGCGCCACCCCAGCCACCCAGTCCGACGGGGAGTACATGGCTGTCTTCGAAGGTGCTGATGGCCTCTTCATCATCCGACATTTGGTCGGGAAGGTCCTCGAGAATGTCTCCCTCGGAATACAGCTGGATCCAGTCGATATACTGCTTCCAGCCCTCGTAGTGCGTCTCAAGGATTCGCTCGTCACCGTAGTACTGGTAAACCCACCACGGAATGAGAATGAACGCTGTATCCCAGCCAGGCGTCGGTCCCACAACAGAATCGAAATTCGGCTCGAAGCCAAGGATGCTGTATTCAGTATTATGGGGGACGACAGTTGGGACCTCACCGTTCTCGCGCTGGGTGTCGGCGAAGTCGCGGAGCCACTTCGTCCAGAACCGGGCCATATCGTAGTTGTAGATTCCAACTTCCGCGGTCAGTTGAGCGTCGCCGGTCCATCCGTTCTTCTCGAGCGTCGGAGTGTCGGTCGGCAGGCCCTGCATATTGTTGCGGTACGCCCTCAATGTGTTCTCGTGGATCTGGTTGAGCAGATCGTTCGAAGTCGAAGCCGCTTTTGACGTCCTCGTCGAACGCGGTGTAAACGTACTTCGCCTCGAGCGCGGGTCTGGTGGCTCCCGCTAACCACCGACGGCGAGGATCAGACTGCGCCGGCCGCCCCCCTGAAGCAGATCGTTGGGCTGCTCGACGACGATGAGGCCAAGCAAGCCCGTGAGCGATCGCGAGAGTGGCGTGAGGAGTTCGACCGCGAGATCATGGGCGGGGCCACTGACGACGAATGATTCTCGATTCGACCTTCGTTAACGACTTGATTCATCGCGACCCGCACGCTGTTGAGGTTCTCGACCTGCTCATCGACAGCCGGACGTCGGTCGCCATGTCGGCACTAACGGCCTTCGAGGTGGGCGTCGGCCTTCGGGGAGCGGCAAGCGCGAAGCGCGAGTGATTCAACGGCGTGGTTGAAGATATTGACGTCCTGCCGCTCGACCTTCCGGCCGCTCGCCGCGCCTGGGAGATACAACGCGGGCTCATGGACAATGGCGAGCGTATGGGGGCTGTCGACGTCCTGATCGCCGGCACCGCCGCTGTGCATGGTCAAACTGTTTTGACGCGAAACACTGGCGAGTTCTCTCGTGTCAGCGAGATTGCTGTCGAAGATTACTGAGTTGGACGGCGCGAACTCCGACCCTGACATGAACCCGCTTCTTGAGACGGCGACGCACTGTCTGACAGCAAGAGAAGGCCTTTACTGTTCCGGCGGGAACGGTCGAGTGTAGAGGGGCCGCTGTTCACACCTATACGCCATGGGTTGGATTGGGTCCTCTCATTCCTACACTTCATCAGCGCCAGCCACCGTTGCGCGTGATTCGATCCGAGCCCCATGGGCCATCTCGATCAGTAAAACCGACAGACTATGGCCGGCTTCTCGTCCACAGCGGGCGAGAATCGCCTAATGGTTTAGTTCTAGATCGCTAAGAGAGCAATGTACCAACCCATGGCTTAGATAGTCGAAGACTGCACGCCGCTCGACGTCAATCAGCTTAACGACTGGGGCGTCTTCGAGAGCACATCGGCCAAGAAGGACACCTGGTCGACGTCGAAAAGCGGCGAAGTCGCGTCGGCTGTTGTTCAGTTTGACCCCTACGTCGATGTCCTGCACGTCTCCTATCATACCCTAACTGGCCAGATCTCCTCGCGATGTCAGCTTTGAGGTCCCGATCGAGTATACAGAATGCAACTTCGGCAGGACGCGTCCCTGGTTTCACTCTCTCGAGTGCGATGATCGTATCGGCAAGCTCTACAAAAGCGACGGGGACGATCGCTATCGCTGTCGTTGTCGTGATTGTGGTGGGCTGATCTATCGTCACAGGAGTACAAGAGTCCAACCATCGATGCGGTGGAACGTCAACAGAAGGCCTATGACCGTCTCAAAAACGACAGCCTCAAGCGCGAGATCGTCCGCGAGCTCTACGAAAATGAGCAGGCGACTATCGGGCGCACAACGATTCCATGAAGCGGCTCGACGAGAAGTTCAGCGACTATCGCGACTACGAAGCTGCTGAAGAGTTCTCCCTCGAAGATCCTCACACCACTTGGAAGCCAACGGTCCTATGGGCGCTTTACGGCGCTTGCGAAGACGACAGGCGGACGCTGTCGGCAACCAGCGCGTGGCGGCTCGGGGAAGTGCTACTATCGTGGCGGCGCTCCTGGCAGCGGCATCGGCAGGGGACAGACCAACTACGCTCACGAAGAAATTAAGCAGCTCCTTCAGGACGATCACCTCGACGGGGCAACCGACCTAGACCGGGCGATGTACGACTCTCAGACAGTGAAGAAGGTCTAGGAGATTGTAACGGGAAAGGCCCACCTCTAACCCGCTCACTCTCGGATCGGGCTTCGCTGCTATCCTCCGATTTGCCTATCAATTTATGAAGAATTGGCCCGTTTCAGGCATATGGGTGGCTTCGGTTCTGGACGGACGGACTACGCAACGACACCGAGCGATCGCGACTGCCTGAAGCTCAACGTCAACGAATTCACTGAAATCTTAGGCGAAGACGGACAATACGCAGGCACCTACTCTTGGGAGCGCGGCGGAGACCGGACGGCGCAAGTCGGCTGGCGAACTGACAATGAATATCCTGAAGAGTTGACTCTCACGTTCGCCGCGACAGTCGGCGGCGACAAGCAGGAGTTCACCCAGCACATCAAAATCGCACATACCGAGTGTAACTTCGGCGGGACACGCCCTTGGTGGCGCTGTCCGTTCTGTAGCGACCGGGCGGCGAAGCTTTACGCCGTCTCGAGTGAACCGCGCTTCGCCTGTCGAGAGTGCCAAGACTTCGGGTATGTCTCCTCGAGGGCCAGCGGCAACGCCGACCGAACGCTCCGAATGCGATACAACCGGGTTCGGAAAAAGCTCGGTGGGGAACCAACCAACCCGGCTTGGCCCGAACCGTACGTCCCCGATCGTCCGAAAGGGATGCACCAAGACACGTACGACGAGCTCGTCCGCGACCTTCACCGCGCCCAGGACGAGTGGCACGACAAAGTAATGATCCCAGGATTGCAGAAGTATGCCTCCGATGACTTCGAGGTGCAATGATGGGGCCACAACCCGACAGCCAACAAAGCGTCACCGATGACGAACTCAAGCAGGCGGTAAAGGATTTGACTCCCGCCGGAACGCAGGAGATTGCTGATCATGTCGGCATGAGTCGCCAGGGCGTCGAGTATCGCCTCCGAAAGATCGAGGATCGATACGAAAATCCCTGGGTGTGGTCGAAAAAGATCGGCCCGACCAAGGTCTGGCTGCACGCCGACCACGTTTTCCCCCGATAGTCGCCCATAGCGCATCCTTATAGACGCCGTTCGCTTGTCCACGAAACGTTTGTCACGGCGCAAAAGCGAAGAATCAGAAGGCAGTCTTGTGATTCGGTTCTGGATTTGAGTTCTGCAATGGAATATGCGGATAGTAACAGTTCTGACGAGTAACGCACTCTACTCCCTCTTAGTAGCAATTAAGAGCAGCATCTCCCGAGGATCATTAGGGAATGGTCGAACAATCGAAGAATGGCATTACTGGTCTTCAGATGCCCCTTTGTAGACGATCCGTCCACCGTACGACGGAGCAAAAAGATCCTCAGATTCGGGGTCAATATCGAGATCGACCGCGCAGAAGCACCGCTTTCGTGGCGTGCCGCCATACGGGGGCTGTCCTCGCGAAACTCGGTAGAGATCGCCGAACACACGAGCTTCTAACCCCTCGGCCGATGTGTCCCGTTTTGGATCGGGATCATCCATGATGCGGGGGTGCATCCAGACCTTCGTGGGACCGACCTTCTTCGACCATATATATTCGCGGTGATCGAGAGCTCGAAGACGGTACATTGTCGCTTGGCGAGAGAGGCCGATCAGTTCGGCGACCTCCGCCGTGCCGGCTGGCGTCAGTCGATAGACCGCTTGCTCGACCTCGCGCTGATCGGCCATGCCGTACCGACGCCGTGGCTCCATCGTTAGAGACGCCCCCATAGTCGACGCTTGGCTGGCGAGCTTCTCGACGTCGTCCCGAACGATGGCCTCCCTCGCTTTCGCTCGAAAATGCCGCTTGGCTTCCAGCCGGGTTCGAGCATGACCCATGGATGCATCCAAACCGTTGTCGGGCCGACCTTCTTGCTCCAGATCGTCCCCTTTTCCTCAAGCCGCTGAAGCTGCCGATTCGCTACCTTACAGGACACGCCGACCAGCTCGGCGATTTCCATTGTCCCCGCTGGCGACAATCGGTAAACAGCCTGATTTACCTCGTGGGGGCTCAAAGGATAGTACCTGCGGCGCGGTTCCATACCCATACAATGTACTACGAGCCTTAAGTTACCGACGGGCACGCTATCCCTTGAGGACAACGCGACCGGCATCGATCAGTCACCAGATTACACTTCGCGATCTGACCTCCCGCCTCCCCACACGGCCATCGTCTGCGAGCACATTCAGCCGCGAGCGCGTCGCGCGATGTTTGACGAGGAGTTGGTCGAGGGCATCCCCAGGCCCCGGGATCGGCCCTAGGGGCACGCCATCAAAATACCAGAACATGTACGTACCTCCCAAGGGGGGCGAAAGGAGGTTGGGAGCCTTGGGAGGCCAAAATCGCAAGGAGGATTCGGGGGCACCCAGAACTCCCAGGGTTATCGGGGGGGAGGGGGTAAAGGAAAGGGTTCAAATATCGGCCGCACCCCTCCCTGCCTCACGCGTGTAAAAATGCGAATCCTATCCGTATTGATGATACTTTACTATCGGCGTCGGGCAAGTGCCTTCTGGCCGGTTGGATCATCCCGCAGAATCGGCTTCGCTGAGTTGCAGCAAGACTGGCAATATCAATCGGTGATGAGGTACTAAGCTGCCGCTGATCATCGGCCGCTGGCTCGGTCACTAAATAGCCGGGTGCGTGTTTCATTCGGCATATGGGGTGTCTTCTTCCAGTAACGTCAGATACTCATCTGACATCAGTATGCCGTCTTTCTGCAGTCTTTTTAACGCCACAATTCGACGATCGTAGCAAGTTCATCAAGCCGTGGAGTCATGTCGTTCTCTGGTCCAGATCGAACTTCGCAAGCGGTTTTCCCTCTCGATAGGCGCGCTTGAATGCGATCCGTGAACGGATCCCTGGTCCGGGTGATTCATCAAACTGTGCTGACCATGCAAAGGTAGGTAAAAGCGACCCGAACTGAGATTCTTCGAGATCGCTGATAATACGCCGCTCTTCGTTGTCGCCGGAAAGGACGGTGGGGACGATCGCCAGGATATTGATCTCGAACTCATTGCGCAACGGTTGTATCTGCTGGGTGTACATTTGCTCGAAGCCACTGACGCTCGGTAGAGGTAATTCTCTCCGTTATTCAACAGCGAGAATCCTCAGTTTATTCATAGCGAGCTGCCACCTACTGAGAACAGATCATTCCACACAGCGGAGTTCCTCAACTTCTTTTGGCGACTCCTCCTCCGGCCGGTCAATCGACTTCAGTTATGAGGTGTAAGTCATATCCTCCCTTGTGCAACACCTCTACTTAGCGGATCTGTTGCACAAGGCTGCCACTATTGGTTTTATTTATATAAAATAGGTGAAATAATACAGAATCTTAACGACCACCTCTCTTTATTAGGTGATATGAATGGCTTGACAGGGTTTCAACGCGATCTTCTCTATGTTATTGCTGGACTCAATGAGCCACATGGTCTCGCGCTAAAAGATGTTCTTGAGGAGTACTACGGGACCGAGATCCACCACGGACGTTTGTATCCGAATCTCGATACACTCGTCGACAAGGGGTTAGTGAAGAAAGGCGAGCTTGATCAGCGGACGAACAAGTATGGGCTTACCGAGCGGGGTCGTCGTGAGCTTCAAGCACGTCACGACTGGGAGGATCAATATCGTGGTGAACTGGTGAGCGTCGAGTCTGAGGTCAGCTGACAGGGTTACGCGTTGCACCGATTAGTTGCGATTTGCTTCGAGAAGAGAGGCAAGGTGTTCCATACGCGTCTGATCGTATGCAGTTAGATCGTATCGGTTGCGATTGCTTCGGTGGGTATGTACCTGGAGGATATCAAGTGTCGCGGCTGTGCTGAGAAGCTGGCCAGTAATCTGGGGTTGGAACGGTGGATCTTCCCAGCGTGAATGGAGCTGTTTTGCCGAAGCGTAGTTACGGTCCGCGCTTTCTAGAAGTTCCTCGAGCTTACCGACATGCCGTTTGAGGAGGGCGTATCGTCGTGGGTCCCCAGACTGGAGAGTTGCCAGTTGATCGCTAAGGGCTGGAGAAGACGATCGATCCGTAGCCATTGATTGTCTTTCGGTCGCTCTATTACTAAATAGATCGGATCTAGTTGTTCGATCGTGCTGTAGGAGCTCTACAAGGATAATACGTATGTCAGCACATACTGTGTTTCCACAGTTTATTAAGAATCCTTCTTTTAACGGAGGTATGTCCGCAATCGAGCTTACAGCGAG
>NZ_JBBMXV010000012.1 GCF_037996645.1 Halalkalicoccus tibetensis | reverse complement strand
GGACAGTCATTGCTAATGCCGTTGACTGGGCAGCTCCGACAGATGGTGCTGATGCTATCTGGGATGAAGTGAAACCAGCTGAATCGCTCGATGATAAGTAGCCGCTTAATTGGAAGATTCAGATGGAGGACTCGCAATGGTCCGTGATAGCTGATTTATTGGCCATCACGCTATTGTCGATTTGGTGGAGTGACTTGCAAACATCACGACTCCCTCTGGTGGTTTCAGCCGTACGTGCGACCGGCCTAGCTCTTCGTTTCTCAGGTCCGACATAGGTGCAGTGAACTATTGCCTATAACTAATTCGACTATATCGAACGAATATCTCTCTAAAATTGCGTTGGGAGTGGGTATAGATGACACAGATGACAAGCATACGTTTGTAATGTAACATGTGTGCTTATAGTATTCCCATATATCGAACAGAGGGATATGAACAAACTCGGGATCATTCTTACATCCCTACGTGAGCGCAAGTTCTAGCTCATATTCGTTGACGAGTTCGGTTACCACGTTCGCGAGGGGGTGTTCTTTGTTTGAGTCACTAAAGGCGTGCTTCGAGCCGGTAATACTGAAGCCGCCAATTACATTTCCCGATTGTTCGGTCGCAGCAACGCCAATACCGTACAGTTTCCTGAGGTTCTCCGCGTTATTGACCGCGTATCCGCGTTCGCATACCTCATCGAGCTCCGAAAACAACTCTTCGCGGTCCGTAATTGTGTTCTCCGTCTTTGGGGGCATTCCCCACTCGTCAAGGGTTTGTTCGACTTTTGACCGAGGTAGTTCCGCGAGTATTGCCTTCCCAACCGCAGTACTATGGAGGTATAGACGATTCCCGAGCTGTTCATGCGTCCATCCCGTTTTCCTCCCTGACGCAGTATGAAGGAAGACGGCTTTACCACCCATCTCTACAGCGAATACGGTTCGCAGTCCAACTTTCTCAAATAGCTTCTCGGTGAACTCACGTGCCAGAACGAATCCCTCTTTGCGTGTTCGGACTTGATTACCTAGACGAAGCAACTCTGGACCGAGATAGTAGATATCTCCCCGTTTGATCACGAATTGTTTCGATTTAAGCGTCGCGAGGTGACCGTGAACAGTGCTTTTCGGCATCTCCATCTGCTTAGCAACCTCTGAAACCCGGGCCCCATCGAAGCTATCAAGTACTTTGAGGATTTCTGCTGATGTCGCGGTCGTTTGGAGTGTCTTTGATCTGTTGTTGCGTGACATACCTAGAAATACAGGGCCACCCTTATAAAATTCATCAATATCGAACACCGAACCTGTATTGGGTAATGAAATGTAGATAGGTGAGTGTGAGGGTAACTGTACTGGAAGTTGGACTAAACCTTGAGAGAAAGAGTGTCGAGAAAACGGACTTGGAAAGCTAGTGTGAAACTGACCTGTTCATTCCGCAACTTCGACCCAACTCCCAGATTCTCTAGATTCGTAGGCCGCGTCGAGAACTTGGAGCAACTGGACCGCGTCATCTATCGTTGCTGGTACATTTCCCGTCTCGTATCCATCGAAGTAGGCTTCAAAGTAGTCTTGGACGTAGTCTCCCCAAGCTGGGAACCGGTTGTAGGTAAACTCGTAGTTGATGGTACGCCGGGATGTGCCTGACCAGTTATTATGGTCGGACGTGAGTTCGAGCGGGACGGTTGGTTCGTGTTGGAGTGAATCATGGTGGACGGGCGTCCGCGCCTGTGCCTCGGTCCCGTATACGCCGAGGTGGGTGTCCTTTCCGCGCTCGTTCAGGTAGTAGCCTGTGTGGTAGGTCCCTAGTATGCCCTCTCTCGTCTCGAACTGGAGGATAGCTCCCGCCTCAACGTTAACATCGGCTGCATCGTGGAATCGGGCATTCACTCGTGCGATGGGATCATCGAGCACCCACGGCATCATATCAACCCAGTGGGGACCAATCCACTGAAGAGCACCACCTCGACTCGTCTCCTGATCATAGATGTAATGGTTGGTATTCCGATAGGAGAGCTGGCTCGCATTGAAACGTCCCTCGACGGTCCATACATCGCCGAAGAAACCGTTTCGGATGCGTTTGCGGAGGTCCATCGCTATGGGGTTTTTCCGGTAGAACGTTGTTGGCGAGACGGTGACGTCCGCCGCATCAGCTCGGCGAGCAACTGACTCGAGATCCTCGGCCGTGCGCCCGATTGGCTTTTCACTAATAACGTGAACGCTGTTTTCGACGGCTGTCTCGACTATTGAAGGCGTTTCATCATTGCGGTACGTGATCCAGACGACATCGACGTCACCTTCCTTAATTAGCTGATGGGGATCCTCGTATACGGATGCATCCGCGACGAGCTCCGCTACCTGTTCATTTTCCGTCGTTATCTCGTCCGGGCGCTCATCCATCGCGGTGAGATTAGCGAGGTCTACTCGTCGTCCAGGCTCACAGACTGCTGTAATAGTGAGGTCGAGTTCGCTTGCGATGGCGAAGTATGGGTCACGGTGATGGTGATCGACACCGATATAGCCTACTTTCGTAGCCATATCATCGATTGCTCCAAGACACTATAAGAAATTATCGATATAGATATTTCCCATCTAACAAGTTCGCAACGGACTAAACTCGCTGTTCTTTGTCCAGAGAATCGAAACGTTATTGTTGTTTCGAGGAACAGAGAAGAACGACACATCTATCCATGCAAGAGATTGGCATAATTATGAATGGCGTGACCGGCCGGATGGGAACGAACCAACATCTCATTCGATCCATCGTGGCGCTACGCGAGGAGGGTGGCGTCAAATTGCCCAACGAAGAACGGGTCATACCCGACCCACTGTTGGTCGGCCGAAACGAGCGGAAACTGCGTGCATTGAGCGAGGAACACGGAATCGAGCGGTGGACCACCGACCCTGAGTTAGAGACGTGTCTCGAAGGGGATGACGAGATTTACTTTGATTCACAGGTCACACCGCGGCGACCGGAGGCACTCCTGAAAGCTATCGAGGCCGGTAAGAATGTCTATTGTGAGAAGCCGCTGGCTGGCGATCTCGATACCGCGCTGAACGTCGCCCGCGAAGCGAAACACAGTGGCGTTAAACACGGCATTGTTCAAGACAAACTCTGGCTCCCAGGGCTGATGAAACTCCAGCGGTTGATCGATCAGAACTTCTTCGGAGATATCCTCTCGGTTCAGATTGAGTTCGGATATTGGGTATTCACAGGACACGGCCAGTCAGCACAGCGTCCCTCATGGAACTACCGCAAAGAGGACGGTGGAGGAATCATCGACGATATGTTCTCTCACTGGAGTTACGTCCTTGAGGATCTCTTCGGCCGTATTGAGGCGGTGCGCTGTCTCGGAAAAACTCACATCCCATACCGCGTTGATGAAAACGGCGAGGAATACGAGGCGACAGCCGACGATGCCGCCTACGCCATCATGGAACTGGAAGACGATGTTGTCGCACAACTCAACTCCTCGTGGACGGTGCGGGTCAATCGCGACGACCTCCTTGAGATTAAGGTCGACGGGACGAACGGTAGCGCAGTGGCTGGATTACGCGATTGTAAGACTCAGCACCATGCCAATACCCCCAAGCCGGAGTGGAACCCTGATACGCCAAAAGAACACGATTACTACGAGGATTGGGTCCGGGTGCCAAATAATCGAGAGTTCGAGAACGCATTTAAAACGCAGTGGGCAAAGTTCATCCGCTATGTCGTCGCGGATGAACCGTTTCCATGGGACTTCACTAAAGGAGCACGGGGCGTCCAGCTCACGGAAGCGAGCTACCAATCTTCGGATGAACAACGACGTATCGTTATCGATGAGCTAGATATCTAACGCTGGATGCGATCCTCGGTATTGCGTCTCTTCATCAGGCTAACGTGATAACGGTCGAATCGATGTCGGCCCTCTTCTCAGTCGCTACTTGGACTGCACCCTGTCTGCTCTGAATTATCGTGCGTAGCTGTTTCGTCTGGAGGGGGGGAGGTAGTGAAGTCACCCGACTCAAAGTTGATCTGGGTAGGTTCTTCAACAACGCGGAGATCGTCGCGATCCCGTAGCTTCTTCATTGCCGTTAGTGCGTTGATGAGTGTCGTTGGTATATCGATCTCTTTGAGAAGATTCGCATGGATGAAATCAGCTGATCCCATACCCATTGCGTTTCCGTGAGTTGTCACCCACGCGTGTAGATCCGATTTATGTCTGGTAGGTCAGGCTCCGGTTCTTGAATCGCGAATGTTCGTCGACCAATAACGTTTGTATCCATTCCTTGGCCACTGATGTCTTTGCCCTGATGATCGAGGATGACGACATCAAGTAGTCGACTGCCCAGTCGTGAGCGATCTTCGCACCGCGTTGCTTGCCTATACCGATAACGAGCATTTTCGAGAGGCCACTTTCGACTGTACCATCGAAATTGGTGTGAGGTTTAATTCGGTTTATTGGGACAATAGCATCGGCTGCAACAACATTTACGTCAGCGACAACCGGTATAGCACGTTCTGTGGTCCGGCCAATTTCGGTAACCTCCATGCTTGAACGAATTTCACAGCCGACAGTTGACTCATCGGCGCCGAGGTCAGCCAGCATTTCGCGTTGACCCTCGGTAGGGGCCCCTCCGTGACTTCCCATTGCTGGGAATACAAACGGCTTGAACCCTGCCCCTGTGCTTCCGTAACGACGCCGGCGACGATACTGCTGAGGTTAGCTATTCCACGGCTCCCAACACCAAGTGCTATCTCACCATCATCTGGAATATCACCGAGAGGGAGTGACCTGAACGCCTTTGCTGCATAGTCTGAAATTTCCTCACGCGGGATTGGGTCTGTTTCCAATACTTGCTCAATGAGGCCTAATTCGGGAATTGGAGTCTCCTCACATGCCTCAACGATTGTTCATCTGAGACTACAAGTGAACTTCGCGATGGATTCACATCCATATTCTACCAGTGGACAGGTTCTCTGATAAATATAGTCCAATATCTCTGAGGCCTGCAGTACCTAGCAGTTCTCCCTATTGGGTATTGCGAGAGTCATCCTCGATCAGCGTTCCGATCCTCATAACCAATATTTAAGTCATTAGGTCCATATCGATTGAGTGATGCAGTTTGTTCGATACAACGGTGGTGCCGGCCCCACGTGGGGTGTCCAAACCAATGCAGGAATCCACGCGCTCGCTGATCTCCCAGCCGGCGAACCATCGTATCAAGATCTGACCAATCGGCAGTATCTTAGCCAGTTGGAAAACGCAGTTCGAAATGAAACCCTCTCAGTAGTCGATCCGGCTGAGGTGAATCTACTTGCACCAGTTCCCCGTCCACCGAAGATCGTCTGTGCCGGGCTTAACTACCGCGACCATGCTGAGGAACAGGACGAGGAGTTTCCTGATGTTCCGCTCTTATTCTCGAAGGCCCCGACTACGGTCACAAATCCGAACAGTCCAATTGTCCATCCCAGTGGCGAACAGGTTGACTACGAAGTAGAACTCGCTGCCATCATCGGTCGCACTGCTAAGGACCTCGACGAGGACGAGGTCTATGATTACATTGCTGGCTACACGGTACTTAATGATGTGAGTGGGAGGGACGCTCAATTCTCCGATGGCCAGTTTTTCAGGGGCAAGAGTTACGATACGTTCTCACCGATGGGCCCAACACTCGTCGCAGGCGAGGACTTCGATCCCAACGCCGTCGAGGTGGAATTGCGCGTTGACGGAGAAACGAAACAGTCCTCAAACACGCGTCAGTTCATCTTCGACGTTCCGGAACTGGTGGCATACATCAGTGCGAACATGACGCTTGAATCTGGTGACGTTATTTCAACCGGGACACCAGGTGGCGTAGGTGTCTTCCGCGATCCTGTCGACCTCCTTGAGCCGGGCCAGACCTGCGAGGCTGAGATCGAGGGAATCGGGACGCTCACGAACCCAGTCGTAGAAGAGTAATCGTCCGGCGGTTTGCGCTGGTTCCAAATTCCAGATATTGAAAATCGCTCTTATGAAGCACATTGTTGGTGACTCAGAGAACCGCTCAAACGATTTGTTTGAGTGCTTCTCAAGCGACGCTCTCGCTCGCGGGTGGCGCGACGATTCGGGCAGGTCTCACAGCGTCTGACTATGACTGCCCCCCAGAATACGTTGGCCTCGACGGCGAGTATCCCCTATTTTTCGTCAACGGCGGTCGGAACGTCACCATCAGGGGAGAGGGAATGATCGTCGGGCGCGGCACGGACATGATGAAGATGGATAAACCGATCCGCAGTCACTCCGGACAATCGTCCGCGAACCCACTCGTAAGTGAGGGCGAACCCCAGCCGTAACAGAGCGACGCATTCCTCAACCTTGAGGAGGGGACAGAGACATGGCCGGTGGCCAAGCCGCTGTTCTGGCCTGGTCCAGTGATGCTGTTCGACGACTGCGCGAATGTGTCCGTTCGGGACGTCACGGTTCGGGACGCGCCAGCTTGGACGCTCGCGTTCCGCAACTGCGAATCGGTCCACGTCACCGGCGTGACGGTTCAGAACCACCTCCGGATTCCAAACTGCGACGGGCTCTCCACCGCGAACCACGTCCGCGTCTCCGCCTTGTGCGATTCGCGCGTGCGACGACGTATTTCTGGATTGCTGAGTGGGGAAAACACTACATTTATTATGATCAAGTTCAAGCAATAAGACGGAGCATGCGAGTGATTAACGACCAAAACAAAATGTATCGGCGATCAGTCCTGGGTGCGCTCGGAGCGGCTTCCCTTGCAGGATGTATCGGCGGTGGAGGTGGAAACTCAGGAAATACAGTGGAGGTAACTCACTGGGAAGAAGATGCAGAGGCCCAGCATAGGTATGATCAAATGGAGACATGGTCTAGCAGCCATGAGGATTGGGAGGCTGAATTAAGGCTAGTTCCTGGGGATCCTGCAGAAGAGTATCACGAGAGTATGCAAACTGAAATCGCTGGAGGGGAGGGACCTGATATCTTGTATCTTCAGTATGAAGCATCTTATCCCTCTTTTTCTAGTGAAAATGCCCTTCAAAATTTAGACTCGCTCATCGAGGAGGGCGAGATTAATCTTGATGATTACTACGAAAGGTCCATCGATATGTACACGTGGACTGATGGAAGCATGTATGCGTTGCCTGCCCAAGTAACCCCAGCCTCTGGATTCTGGTATAATACTGAATTATTTGAAGAAGTTGGGATCGAGTCGATTCCAGATAACTGGACTTGGGAGGACTTCAGAGGTATCTTGGAAGATCTGAAAGAAGGCGGAGTTGATAATCCATACATCATTCCATTCAACCAGTCCATTACCGATCTGTTTTACCCATTCATATGGCAGAACGGTGCTGAGTTCGTGAATGAGGATTATACGGAATCTAGGATTAATTCGTCAGAGGCGGTTGAAGCCCTAGAATTCATCGTGGGGTTGATTGAAGATGATCTCGCAGTAGCTGACGTTGATATTGGAGATCGATATAGCGTAGCCTTCGGTGAAGAACTGGGCGCTGCCACTCTTGGTGGTCCCTGGATTCTTGACCATGCAATGAACGAGGGTATCGCGGATAAGATCGGATGTACCACACCCCCCATTCCTGAAGGCGGCGAACAGGCATCTGTGTTGAATTCACATGGAGTTGGGATGAACGCCAATATGGAATCGGAGGCGCAGCTTGAGCTCTTCAAATTCTTAACCTCAGAAGATGGAGTGGAGTATCATTTAGAAGCCCTTTCTGGATTGTCCCCCATGGAAACTCACTCTGATCATCCGATCTTCGAAGAAGAACCCCGCCTACAACCTATTCAGGAACTGATTCCACACTCCAACCCAATGATATTTGGAGAACACACTAATCAGATCGTTGCAGAAGCGTTGCTCCCACCGCGACAAGGTGCCTATACCGGGGATCTTACACCAAGAGAGGCTATTGAAAGTATGCACAACAGCATCGAATCGATCCTTAGTTAGATCATCAATCTACATAAATATGAGCCCATCATCGTTTAAGGAGAAGGTGTTAGACAATGATGACCGTTTGTATGGATATCTATTTGTACTACCAGATTTAATGACATTTATCGCGTTTTTATTTATTCCTGTAGCAACTGCATTTATACTATCGCTTTTCGAATGGAGCACGTTAGGCGGTGCTCAGGGCTGGGTAGGACTTGATAATTATATCAATCTCTTGAAACCCTATCCATGGGAAAATAACTTTGCCCCGCTTCGCTCACCTGAGGCAAATTTATGGTGGTACGCGGTAAGGAACACTGTGATATACATAACTGGGGTGGTTCCCTTAGCAGTGTATGGTGGCTTAGGTGCTGCATTGCTATTAGACTCAGATATCCCTGGCGAAGATATCGTCCGAGCAATGTATTTCATTCCAGTCATGTTAAGCCCCGCCGCTATAGCTATTATTTGGCGCTGGATTCTTGCAGATCAGGGGATTGCCAATGAATATTTAAGTCTAATCGGCCTTAGTCATAATTGGGCGACTAGTACGGCTACTGCTCTACCCAGTGTGATGCTGATGGCTATTTGGGCAAATATCGGATTTAATATGATTATATATCTGTCTGGACTCCAGAATATTCCCTCTGAATTATATGATGCAGCACGAATTGATGGGGCCGGAACGTGGGAAAAGTTCCGTAACGTCACTTGGCCTAATTTAAACGATATAACTTTCTTCGTGATTGTGTTAGCAATAATCAATGGATTCCAGGTCTTTGCGTATGCGTACGTCTTTGCTCAAGGAGGCCCATATAATGCGACAACAACGATCGTTGTCTACATCTATCAAAGAGGATTTGGCGCTGGTGACTTAGGATCAGCATCAGCAATGGCTGTTATGTTATTTATCTTCATCTTCCTATTCAGCTATTACCAGTATACTCAAAGAAACCAACAAGAGGTGAGCTATTGAGATGTCACGCAGAAATCAAGAGTATCCCGGTTACGGCGGGACAGCGTATCAATTACAGAGAAAACTCCTAGTTGCGTTCACGATACTGTTCGGTGTCTTCCTGATCCTCCCCCTATTTTGGATGGTCAACGGTTCGCTTTCAACGAATGCGACGGCTAGAGAGATCATTTTTTCTCCGAGCGGTTTCACATTTGAAAACTATATACGGGTATTCCAAGAGTATCCAGCTGAGCGATGGCTTCTTAATTCGATAATTGTGGCTGTTGCTGTCACCTTATTCAATGTTGTCTTTGACACCTTAGCAGGGTACTCACTAGCGAGATTCGATTATAGGGGGCGAGAAAAATTATTCCTACTATTTGTTTCGACTATGATGGTTCCGACTATGGTACTCTTGGTCCCTCTTTATTTGATAATAGCAAATTTGGGACTTACCAATACCCATCTCGGTTTGATCATTGTATTTGTCGCAAACCCTTTTGGCATATTTTTGCTACGGCAACATTTCAAAGGTATGCCAGCTTCGCTTGGAGAAGCCGCCAGAATGGACGGCTGTAACGAGTTACAGGTATTCTACAAGATCTATCTACCGCAAGCTAAGTCAGCAGTTGCAACGCTCACAATCTTTGTTTTCTTATGGACCTGGAACAACTTCGAATGGCCCTTAATTATCATGCAAACTTCGGAGATGTACACATTGCCCGTAGCATTGTTTGCACTTCGTGGAACCTATGCAGTTGAATGGGGTTCGATTTTAGCGATCGCTCTAATCCTAGTCGGACCGATTCTACTTCTATTTATTTTTCTACAAGATTATTTCGAGAAGGGCATGACGTTAAGTGGTATGAAAGGGTAGCAAATACCCGATTTAGTATAAATATTGTTTATTTATTTGGTAATAATTGATAAAGACAGTTAGTCTCTTCCCTTGGTAGAATCAATGCTACAAGCAAGAGGGACCTAATGCCAGATAGCGGGTCGCTCAATTTCGAGTCTAGTCGCGATGAAAGCAGATGCACCATAGGTTCGAGACTGAGCGTAGAACCAAGTTTCACTCGATTGTGTTGGATTCCTGTCTACCAGAACATGGCGATCTCAGCCCTCCTTGAGGATAGCTACTAGAGCTCCTGACTAATCCATCAATAGGAGTTGTTCAATAGCTATTGGAGTGTATTGAACATCGGCACATTCAAAGAAAAATACCATCGGTCTTGACTAACTCATACTACTTGCGCTGATATTAAGACGTTAAACTCTTGAACGCTAAAAAATTGGTCATCAACAAACTCTTATATCATAATAATCGAAAAATTTATGTAGCTAGTGATCAACAGTGACATAGAGACTAGATGGGTGAAATAGCTTTAGAAGAATTGACAAAGGTATACAGTTCCTCAGACAAAAAAGTTGTTGCAGTTGATGGGATCAATTTGTCAATTAAAAATGGGGAATTTTTGGTTTTGGTTGGACCTTCCGGTTGCGGAAAGTCTACGACTCTTAGATGTATTGCAGGGTTAGAGACAGTAACTGAAGGGGAGATTAAGCTAGATGGAGATCCAATTACGAACAAAAAACCCAAGGAACGACACTTAGCGATGGTTTTCCAAAATTATGCCCTATATCCCCAGATGACAGTGCAGGAAAACATGTCATTTGGCCTTAAAATGACGACTGAGCTATCTGATGAGGAAATAGAAACAAAAGTAAAAAATGTGGCTAAGATGATGGGGATAGAAAGCCATCTAAACGCTACTCCAAACGCACTATCAGGAGGGCAACAACAACGAGTAGCACTCGGTAGAGCCATTGTACGAGATCCAGAAGCGTTTTTGATGGACGAACCTCTCTCAAATTTGGATGCTAAGCTCCGAACAACGATGCGGACAGAATTACAGGATCTTCAACAAGATCTTGGAGTTACAACAGTTTATGTGACTCACGATCAAACAGAGGCAATGACAATGGCCGATCGCATTGCAGTAATGAAGAATGGCACGCTGCAACAGGTAGCTCCTCCGTTGGAGTGCTATAATCAACCTAAAAATAAATTTGTTGCAGGATTTATTGGATCACCGAGTATGAACTTTCTGTCTGTGAGAAATCAGAATGGACATCTGGAACACAATGCATTTTCATATTCGTTGTCAGAGGCTACGCGTAGACAGTTGGAAAACGCACCAGATGATTTAACACTTGGAATTCGGCCCGAAGATATTGTATCTCCTAATAATGAGAAAAATGATATTGAGTCAACAGTGTCTGTAGTAGAACCGATGGGTGATCAGAGTTATCTATATCTTGAGGTAGGGGATGATCAACTAACTGCAAAGGTGAGTAGTGATAATGATATTAAGAGTGGAGACAAGATCCCTATTACTTTTCCTGAAGATCGTATCCATCTCTTTGATGAGCAAACCGGTGATGCGATCAAAAATCGTAGTGAAATAAATAAAGAAGGAAATGTACTAGAAAATGATTCTAGTTCTGTACTATCATGAAGATCGCTGGTTTTCTTGATAGACTCATTAAGTAGTGCTCTACATAGATTATCATTGACTTAGTTCAGATCGATCTGGTCTGATTGTAGATCTTAAGAGAACGAACGTATTCAGAAAGCCGACTTAGGACATCGCTTAAAAATCGACTCGTTCACTCCGTAACCTTGACCCAACCGTCCTGTTTTCCCGTCTTATATTCTCTCTCTCTCTTCTAATATGTAGCGACCTGCTGCTTCCACTTCCGTATCTGGCCTGCTCTCGTGGTGTTCCCTCTCAAAGTATGCTACTTCTTCAGATGAATGTATGGTTACTTGTTACTCATCATCGAGCGGTTCAGCTGGTTTCACTTCATCCCAGATAGCATCAGCACCATCTGTCGGAGCTGCCCAGTCAACGGCATTAGCAATGACTGTCC
>NZ_JBBMXV010000011.1 GCF_037996645.1 Halalkalicoccus tibetensis | reverse complement strand
CGGATCTCGTCTTGGAAAAAGATCGGATACTCCTCATGGCCAGGGCGGAATGCAAAAATACGCCCGCGGCCACGACGATAGCAAACACCGGAGCGAAACACCTCGCCACCCTCAAACCACGAGATGAATACAGTCCGGTCGGGTTCGGGGATATCATAGGGTTCACCATACATTTCGGTCGAAGGAACTTCAAAAGACTCTGGTAAGCCATCGGTGATTGGATGACCTGGGTCAGCAACCCAGATACGCTCGGTTTCGCCGCTGTGACGGTATTTGATATTGCAGGTTGTCCCCATTAGACGAATAAACGGTTTAGAATTCTTTCCGGAGTGGAGGGGGATGAAACCCATTCCGTCATGAACGTGCTTGACAACACGTTCAGCAACTTCGTCCGCGACCTCATCGTTTGCGCAGTGAGACCACCATATGAGCACATCTGTATTCCCAAGAGTATCTTCGGTTAAACCATGGTCAGGCTCCTGAAGTGTAGCGGTACGGACAGTGAGATCATTATCTATTAATCCGTCCGCAATCGCCCCATGAATTCCTTTGGGATACCGTTCTGCAACCTCTTTATTCTCCTGCTCGTGGATATTCTCGTTCCAGACAGTGATTCGAACAGTCATACACGAATCCGTCGTCCGGGGATATATAAGTTCAATGGTTATCTCACAGCCATGTTGGATCCTAAATGGATATCGTGCTACTGTTCACAGAGAAGTTACGCAGCTGCGACGGGTTATAACCGATCAAAAATCCCAAATATATTGGAAATATTTCCTTGGTTCACTGGGTTGGTGACCAATTCCTACGTGAAGAAGAACAGTCTCGTGCTCAAAATTCCCCTACCGTCCCGAAGAGTGAATCAAATCAGCGTTACTCTCATATCTTAGTACGTAGGACCGTCTATCTTCAAGGACTTGCCAAACAGTATATAAATATGATGTCCCAATGCCCGAATGATCATTGAGATACACTAACCGCTCTATTCTGGATATCATTAAGCGCGGGAATATTAGTTAATCGGTAATTGAGGAGCGACGGGATCAAACAGACCGTTGCCGACGAACGAATACCGTTCCGAAAGCTCAATGCGTTCACTAGTTCGTCCAGATTCGTAAGCTGCCATCGTAACAACCATTGTTCTGAAGGCGTCCTGGACTGTGATTGGCGGTTCGGTTCCCTCTGAGACAGCCTGGGTAAAGGCCTCCACCTTGCTGCGTCTACCTTGGTAATCAAGATATGGATCATGTTTGGTACCTTCGGTATTGATCGTGTAACCGGTGCGCTCCTCCTACTCACGTCCTTTGAGATAAACAGCTCCGTTGTCATCCCAGATATGGATATGCTCACGTGTACGAGGGATAATTCCCGTATCGGAGATGTTTGCAATTGCACCATTATCAAACTCGATAGTGATCGACGACTGCTTATCGAAAATTTGCTCCTTGTCATGGAATACGATATCGGCATTGACGTGAGTTGGTGTAAGCTCGGTCATCCAGAGGATTGCGTCAATGAGGTGCGATCCAACGTTCAGAAGGTGACCACCACCACTCAAGTCGGAATCCATCCGCCAGTCGTCCATATTCCTGTGGTATAATCTCCATTTTTGTGCAATTTTGCCTGTGATAAAAACGATACTGTAAACAATTCCAGAAAGTGAACTCAACATATCCTTTTCAGATACTAAAACAGGAGAAGAAAAGAGAAAACACCATCCTTATAAACGTAAATACAATTATAGCTAATATAAATAGTAGTAGATTCACATCTTTAAGAGTGATTATATACTGTTGAAATTGGCTATTAGTAGAGGTATCTCCTATACTCTGTCCCTCATCGTAATTGGTTGAGGATGATGACTACTCCTGTGGCCCTGTTGAAATCATTCGTTACTGACATTCGGAAGAGGCGTGTTACGTGCCATTCCCGGTCAATCCAATGAAAACTAGCTACTATACGAAACCGCAAGACATGAAGAGGGTTTCAACAGAGCCGCTCCTGTAATTCAATGATGTGTCTCACCCCGACCGAGCGGCTGCGCTCGGGTTCGATCCCGATCGGTACTCTCTCGATCCTGGTGGTATCGACTCACTGACGACCTCCGCACACTCCTTTCCGAGAGCGCCGAACGGATTATCGCTGAGACGCACCTGCTGGCGCTGCAGCAGGCGTATCTCACCGACGCCGACATCGACACGCGAGAGCCCCCAGCTCCCGATCGGACGATCGGGAGCAAATCTGGTGAGAGGCAGGCTCCAATCACGACATAGCAACGTACTGACGTGACGGTACAGCTTCGCCAGCACGTTACTGACCACTTCGAAACCGAGCGAGCCGACAACGCCCGGTATCCAGACACCGCGTTGTACGATCTCCAGACCCACGGGTATGACGAACACAGCCACTGAACAGGGGACGACGCTGTTCGCAGACTAGACGACGCGGAAGGGGGGTCGCCGGATGGCGATACTCACCTCCGTACGATCAAGTAGTTCACGCGGAGCGAACTGCGCGAGCACTTCAATGATGTCAATCAGCAGCTCTTCGAGAAGCTCCAGCAACAAGACGTCCAAGACCTCACCGACCGAAGTGTCACCGTCGCGATCGATACCACCAACTGGGAGTACTACGGCGATCGAGCGGACGCAGAGATGGTACTGGGAATGAAATCGGGCGACGAGCACGAGTGGGCGTATCGGTTCGCGACTCTGACGGTCGTCGGCGAGATCGTTCGAGATGGTTGATCAGAGGTTGAGTACATTACTTGGATAACGGCGGTCGTGCTTGCAAGCGGATAGCAGCAGCTCTCCGATAGTGGAATTTATTCTCGTTATTCACAAGTAATTAGAAAAATCATAGCGTTTCTTATCCATTTTAGCGATGAAAAGTAGCTGACTCTGCGAGTAGGACGGATAATTTCTGGAAGGTTATGCCTGTTATTCAGGGCATTCGCAACTACAGGGACGGTTTTCTATGAAGCACTATAAGATTTATAGAATACTATTTTCGGGATAGCAGCATAGTATCTGTGGGATTCCGGCGATTCAACGGTTTCTCAATCCACTTTTGATTAAGTCACAAGTCACAAGTAGATTTACCACCCCCCGCGCCCTCCACTCATCCAACCCCATGCCAAACCCCAACCCCCAGGGTTCAACCACCACAGAAGACCCTCCAACACTCCAGGAAGGGCTTACACAGTTCCTCGAGGCCAAAGCCAAAGGCGACGACTCAGG
>NZ_JBBMXV010000010.1 GCF_037996645.1 Halalkalicoccus tibetensis | reverse complement strand
TGAGCGGCGACGAGATCGACGACCTGATGTGGGGCTGTGCACAGCAGCGCACCGAACAGGACAACAACGTCGCGCGCGTCATCGCCCTGCTTTCGGAACTCGGCGAGAACGTCCCCGCGACCACCATCAACCGCTGGTGTGCCTCCTCGATGCAGGCGGTCATCTCCGCCTCGGATGCGATCCGCGCCGGCCAGCGCGACGCGATCATCGCCGGCGGCGTCGAGTCCATGAGCCGCGTGCCGATGGACGGCCAGTCCTACCAGCACCTCCACCCGGGGATCGCCGAGCACTACAACGTCGGCGAGCTCGAGATGGGAATGACCGCCGAGAAGGTCGCCGAGGAGTTCGACGTCTCGCGGGAGGCACAGGACGAGTACGCGCTTCGCAGCCATCAGCGCGCGGCGGCGGCGACCGACGAGGGACGCTTCGAGGACCAGATCGTCCCCATCGAGACCGAGGACGGCACCGTCTCCGAGGACGAGGGCATCCGCCGCGACACCGACCTGGAGAGCCTCGGCGGGCTCCCGACGGTGTTCAAGGGGGACGGGACCGTCACGCCGGGTAACGCCTCGCAGATATCCGATGGTGCGTCCGCGACGCTGGTGACGAGCCGCGCGTTCGCCGAGGATCACGGTCTCGAAATCCTCGCGGAAGTGGGTTCGAACAACGTCGCGGGCGTCGATCCCACGGTGATGGGGATCGGCCCGGTTCCGGCGACGGAGGGATTGCTCGAGCGAACTGGGCGGGAGATCGAGGAGTACGACCTGGTCGAACTCAACGAGGCGTTCGCGAGCCAGGCGCTCTACAGCCAGCACGAACTGGGGATTCCCGACGAGAAGTTCAACGTCAACGGCGGGGCGATCGCCGTGGGCCACCCGCTCGGGGCGAGCGGCGCGCGCCTCCCCGTTACCCTGGTCCACGAACTGATCGAGCGCGACGCCGAACGCGGACTGGCGACGCTCTGTGTCGGCTTCGGGCAGGGCGCGGCCATCGAGTTCTCCCG
>NZ_JBBMXV010000009.1 GCF_037996645.1 Halalkalicoccus tibetensis | reverse complement strand
GAAGAACTCACGAAGAACCAGGAGCGCTTCGATCACAAAAACGAGGAGCGAAGCGCGCTTCGCTCCGGCAAGGGCCTCACCGAGGAGGTCGTCCGCCTCATCAGCGAGGACAAGGACGAACCCGACTGGATGCTCGACCGGCGCCTTCGCGCCCTCGAGCACTACCAGAACATGCCCCTCCCCACGGATTGGCCCGGCCAGCCCGACCTCACCGAACTCGACGTCGAGGAGATCATCCCCTACATCCGCCCCGACGTCGAAGCACGCGGCAGCGTCGACTCCTGGGAGGACGTCCCCGAGGACATCAAGGACACCTTCGAAAAACTCGGCATCCCCGAGGCAGAACGCGAATCCCTCTCCGGCGTCGGCGCCCAGTACGAATCGGAAGTCGTCTACCAGAACATGCAGGAACAGTGGGAGGAAAAGGGCGTGGTCTTCATGAACATGGACCAGGCCGTCGAAGAACACCCCGAGATCGTCAAAGAACACTTCATGACTCGGTGTGTCCCACCCAGCGACAACAAGTTCGCTGCTCTGCATGGGGCCGTCTGGTCCGGCGGCAGCTTCGTCTACGTCCCCGAGGACGTTACCGTCGAAATGCCCGTCCAGGCGTACTTCCGCATGAATTCGGAGGGCATGGGCCAGTTCGAACACACCCTCATCGTCGCCGAGAAAGGCTCGGAAGTCCACTACATCGAGGGCTGTTCGGCACCCAAGTACGGCACGCACAACCTGCACTCGGGCGGCGTCGAGGTCTTCGTCGGCGAGGACGCTCACGTCCAGTACAGCACCGTGCAGAACTGGTCGAAGAACACGTTCAACCTGAACACGAAGCGCGCGATCGCCGAGAAGGGCGGTCGCATGGAGTGGGTCTCGGGCTCGATGGGCTCGAAAGCCACGATGCTGTATCCCTGTACGATCCTGAAGGGGCGCGGCGCGAGCGCGAACCACATCAGTATCGCCTTCGCGGGCGAGGGTCAGGACATCGACACGGGCGCGAA
>NZ_JBBMXV010000008.1 GCF_037996645.1 Halalkalicoccus tibetensis | reverse complement strand
TGAGGGTTCATAGTCATACTTGAAATGATCGGTTCCACTTGTGTGGAGCTCGAGATAGTCGTCTGCAACAGAGCACCCCCATTCGATTCCGGCCTTTACAGACCCGTCGTCTTCGCTCTTTGCGAGGTCTTTTGCGACCGATGTATCGATCGAGTTAGTAGTGTGATCGAAGAGCTCGGAGAGTGATCGATGAGCAACAGCACTCGCTGCTGCAAGGCGTGAAGCCTTCGTTGGTGGGTCGGCTGTAGCTGGATCAACGTAATAGTGATCGGCACTGGCTGTCGTTGCCCTCGCCGTATTGATACCATTGACTGCATCGTAGATGGCTAGGTTGAGGATGGCTCCGGTGCGAACGACTGTTTCTACATCGGCTTCGTCCTCGCGGAGTGCGTTGATGAGGCGTTCGTTCCAATCAACGACGATATCACCGGGGAGATCATCTACAGGATGTTGTTGGTAGCTCTCTGTGTTCGAGCGCAATTTGGCGACGATGGATCGAATTTCGGTCTCGTATCTGTTGACCAGACCGGTCGTTACACCAGCGATCGCTACTGAGCTAAAAAGACGCCGTTTGTTG
>NZ_JBBMXV010000007.1 GCF_037996645.1 Halalkalicoccus tibetensis | reverse complement strand
GTTGTAGAAGTCGGCACGAGCGTTCTGGTGGACGTCGCCGGTCCAGCCGAAGCGCTCGTCGCGCTGGGGACAGTCCGTCGGGAGCCCGTGAGCGTTGCTTCGAAGTCCCCAGACGGCGTTGTGCTGGACCTGATTGAGATCCTCGTTCGAACATGCGAACGAGCCGATCTCCTCAAAGCCCGTGTGGACCGCCTTCGAGACGATGTCGGCCGTCGTCAGTTCGCCGGGGTAGCCCTCGACTGTCACGTACCGGTAGCCGTGATAGGTGAACCGAGGCTCGTAGGTCTCGACGCCGTCGCCACGCGCGACGTACCGATCGGTGGCTTCCGCGTCGCGGAGGTCAACCGTGACCAGTTCGTTTTCGTCATCGACAGTCTCCGCGTGTCGGAGGACGACCTCGTCACCCGCACCCGGTTCTCGGATCGTCAGTTCGACCCAGCCAGCCAGGTTCTGTCCGAAGTCGACGAGATAGTCGTCCTCGCGTTCGACGATCGACTCGGGCTCGAACGTCTCGGTTGCCTCGATAGGCTGGAGTCGCTGAGGACGCAGCTTGTAGTCGCCGCTCGGGGGCTCCTTTTCGTCGACGAGATTCCAATTACTGTCGTCGAAACCGGGTTCCGCCCAGCCGGATTGTTCCTCACGTGCGTCGTACGTCTCGCCGTCGTAGATGTCATTCTCTGTGATCGGACTCGGCGACATCGTCCACGACCCGTCGGTAGTCACCGATTCAGTCGTTCCGTCCGCGTAGGTGACCTCAAGCTGTAACAGTCCGCGTGGCGCGCCGTAGGCCTCCCAATCCGGAATTCGGAGAGGGAGTTCGTGGTTCCCCTTCGAGTACCAGCCGCGACCGAGCCAGAGGCCGAGCGCGTTCTCGCCTGACTTGAGGGTGTCCGTCACGTCGTGGCTGCTGTAGAGCACACGGTCTTCGTACTTGGTCCAAGCGGGATTCAACTGCTCGTCGCCGATCCGTTCGCCGTTGGTGTACAGTTCGCCGTAGCCCAGCGTGACGACGTGTGCCCGGGCCGACTCGATCGTCCCGTCAAGCATCGCGTCCGTCCGGAGTAGTGGCGACGGGTCGGTCGAATCCTCACGTGTAACGCGCAGCGTACGGTCGCCGTTGACCGGTTCGCCGTCTTCGAACGCCTGCCCACCCTCGAGAACGTCGTCGGTGTGGCTCCACCAGCCAATGGTTCCGTCCGGGTTCGATTGTTCGAGGTAGTAGTCACCTGGCGGAAGTCGCTCTTCGGTCGTCAGTTCGACCCACGACCCGTCGCCAATGGCTGTGAACCGATCCTCGGTGACAAGGGCGCTATCAGGGCCGTCCTCATACAGCGAAAACGTTACATCCGAATCGTCAGTCTCCCACGTCGGGACGCTCGCGGCGACAACGTCGAATCCCTCCTCACTGGTAAATGTCTGACCGAGCGTCTTGCCCTCCTCGAGTTCGATCGGCGTATTCTGTTCGGTATTGTTGATCGGGTCGTCCTCATCGACCTCAACACCGATCCACTCGCCCGCCCACTGGCTTTCGGTGATCGCCGTCGTAAAGTGGGTTGGGTCGCTCCAGTCACTGGCCGTGTCGTCGTCCCAGATTCGGACGGTCCAGTGGTAGGTCGTATCAGGTTCGAGCGGCTCGCCGCCGTACTCGATCGCTGTCGACCGACTCGCGTCGACCCGACCGCTGTCCCAGACTGTCGCGTCGTCGGGCAACACGTCCGCGTCGGTTGCCACGCGAATCCGGTAGGCCGTCTGCTCGACGTCTCGGTCGGCGGGTACACACCAAGACAGCCGCGGCGGATGGTCAACAGATGGAAAGAGGTTCGTCGGTTCGCGCTCGTACTCCGTACGTAAATCGACTGGCGCGGACACCACGTCAGCCGCTGAGTCGCTCGATACACTCCGTCCTCGATCACCCTGTACAACCCCCGCCGCGAACGGGACGCCAGCGGTTACACCCGTGTACTTCAGGTACTCTCGCCGGCTGACCGTCGACGTCTGATTCCGCACTCGTCGACTACTGTTCGACCGTGACGCTCGCTCGTATCGCTCAGTCTCGTTTGTGCCAGTCATTAACTATCACTCTATGGTATGGTATACGGTATGCTGACTCTCTGTATAAAATTATGGGTTCGACCGTCTATCCGAACAGGTGACGGTGACGGCACCAGCTCGCATGAGATTGTGGTGACCGCGTCTTGCTCTTGACCGCACCCGCTATCGGTTCTGTAGCTGTCGAAATCTGAACCCATTCCGGCAAACCGGCGCCGATGGGCTGATTTGCGCTCAGATCTTGTTTCGGATTGCCAGCTCGAGCGTCGCTGCGGTGATGCGGGCGTTGCTGGCCTGGAGCGTGACGGTCCCACCGTTGAACGTCGACGGAACCGCCTGCCAGCCGGTCGTGCGGAGACCAGGACCGTCGTCGACGGTCACCGGCTCACCGTACTCAGTCGTTTTCCCGTTGGCGCTCGTCGTAGCAAGTCGGACCGCGGCGTCCGCGTCGGCGTCTTCGTGAGGTTCTATCCGAGCAGTCACCCGCGCGTATAGCGGCGCCGCCGCCGTCGCGCGTCGTATCTCGAGTGACGTTGGTGTGTCTTCGAACTTGCCTATCGCGGTCGCTACTGGTGACGTCTCCTCTAATCCCGTAGTGTCGACGGTGACCATATGCGGGAGCGGTTTCTCTGTCCCGCCGCTTGGTGAGGGCGAGACAGTCTCTCCATGTGGGAGCGGATCGCGATAGGCCACCTCGAGCGTGGTGTCGCCTATCCGTGCGATCGACTCATCCGACTCCGAACGAAATTCGAGGGTCGCGTATCCGGCGCGCATCGCCTGCGGGATGCGCACCCACTTGGTGGTCAGCGTCTCGGGATCGTCACCGCCCGAGTGAACGACGGGGTCGCCAGTAGTGGTGCCGTGCTTGCCGTGGACCACAACCCTCGCCGCCGCTTCGGTGGCGTCCTCAGTCGTCTCAAGGTCAACAGTTGCCCGAGCGTAGACCGGTGAGGCGGGAACGGTCGTCTCGGTGAGTGCCAAAGCGGCACTGACATCAACGAACTCCGTGCTCGTCGTGGTCGCCGGCGCGTCGGCCAGCGCCGTTGAGGCGTACGTTGTCAGGTCCCCCGCGTCGGGTTCGAAATCCGTCTGTTCGACCGTCCGATCGGTACGATCGAGCTGTGCCGGATCGACATCGGTGACACTGAGGAGCGACTCGGCGCTCCAGGGCACGTCGCCGACGTTCTGCTGATGATCAACGAAGCTGAGAACGCGGTCCGTGCGCCACCGTTCGCGATCGATGTGGATGTCGCTCCACGTCATATTCCGTCGGTAGAGGACAGATGTCTGCCACTCGCCATCAAGCTTCTCGACCAGCAGCGGCCAGCCACCTTGCTCGAAGTCCCGGGTAAGGATATGGACGTCACCGTCATTACCGACGACTATACCCATTCGGCCGATCGGCGAGGAAACGACTCCGCCGCCGCCGAGATTGACATCGTCCTCGCGACTCGTTGCCGACTCGGTCACCCACGCTTCCGCATCAAGATCCCGGTACGCATGGTAGATCTGCGTGTAGCCGTCCTCGTCATCACGGTAGTACGTGACGTGTGGTGCGTCGTTTCGTGGATCGTAACTTGCCCAGCCCTGATTGATGAAGTTACTGTCTGGCTCGATCGGATCGACGACCTCGGTATCGCCGAATGTGATCGGTAGGTTGTATGATGTGCCATCGCTGTGTTCCCAAGTCTCGCCGCCATCAGTACTGCGTGCGTAGGAGAGGTCGACGTTCGTCTCCACGTCCCAAGTTTCGCGAAAATTGAAAAAGTAGTGAAGCGTCCCGTCGCTCGACTCGATCAAGTTCCACATATACGAGTTGAACTCGCCCTCACCGTCGACCAGCGGGTGCTGGAGCGGTTCCCACGCCTTGGCGTCGGGGTCCCAGCGGTTCATTATCCACTCGCCGACGCCAGAGGCTCCCTCGCGGTGAGCCTCAAGTAGCGTTCCGTCCTGTAGGCGAGTGAATTCGACGTAGGTGACGCTCTCCTCGTACTTGCCGGTCATCCCGATCTGCTCGTCGCTCCAATCCGTGATCTCTTCGGGTTCTTGACTACGAAGCCACAGGATCTCGGAATCGCGGGTATTGTAGTTCAAGAAGAGGTGACCGTCGGGTCCGACGCCGATCGCCGGCGTCCAGTGGCCGTCGCGGACATCGATCTCTATCCCTAGCCCGTGTTGTTCCCACTCGCCGTCGGGAAGGTCGCGCGCCGCAACGACTAGCTCACCTGGATGGGTCCAATATGCGAAATACTGGCGGCCGTTGTACGTCGTCAACCGCGGCATAAACGGCGGCGTATCCGTCTGTGCGTTTCCGAGTCCGGCCTCCGTGAGGACGGACCGAGAGAGCGCCGACTGCGAGCCTGCTCCGCTGTCCAAACCGGCCCTCGCCGCCGTCGTCCCGACGCCGAACACGCCTGCTGCGCTGATCAGGCCGCTAGTCGCGAGAAACGTTCGGCGCTGAATGGCGTCCATCGATTCACGGTCGATTTTGTGTTCGTCTGTCCTCGTATTTCGAGTCATGTAATCGGTACTGCTGGTACTCGACGTCGGTCACGTTTGCCGGCCCATACCCATCGAGTGTTCGAAGTGTGCGATGAGACTAACTTTTCGAGTCGATCTGTATCGGTATTGTCGAAACTATCTCGACGTTTCATTCTGACCACCGTTAACGATTGGCAGTAATGATTATAATATTTTCGCTACTATGATGACACTCCATCATATTCCGAAGTACGATTCACTATACTTGGTTCAAGTTCAAACGTCTGATGGCTGTTGGCCGTATCTTTAGAGTTGTAGAATAGCGTACCGCTTGCGCACGTCAATTTTGATCTCATGACCGATATACTGGATCAATACAGTATGATATTGAGTCGCTAGTCGGTGTGTTTCTGGTCAAAGAACTCCACGGGTGTGATCACGAAACCGTACTCACGAGTATTCATATCAGATTTCTCACTATGCAATCAGCTATATTTAGAGACGATCTCTGACCAGTTGACGCTATAGCGCAGTTGGCACAAACGCTTCACAGCTGACCTGCACGAAACAGTTGAGAGGGCTGGTCGGATGACCCTTATTAGAGCCCAGAATACTGGCGTCACGATTCCGCGTAAACTAGAATGGGCGCTCTGCTACCATGACGACGGATCTGGAGAAGCAGACCAAATGACACGACTGTGGTGGAATAGGCGGCGAAGATCACTCAGTACGTCAGCCGAGTTGTTTTCCCCACATTTTCGTTGGAGTGGGGCAAAGGTTGTGAAATCCACGAGATTACACAGAGATTTACAGACCTAGTTTGACCTGCGAGAGAATCTCGCTGCCAATAAGGGTGCTCGCAGTTTATCCACGAGTCCACTCGTGACCGAATCCCACTGGGTTGTGCACATCGTGAGCATCTTCGCAACCTCTCTATCGGGCAAATTCGAGCGATGTACCGACAGGCAGTAGGCCGCCTGCTAAACAAGGTAGCAGAAACAGAGAAGTTCTTCCAAGCAGAAATCGTCGCGACCGACATCACCGAGGCAGAGCCGTTCACAGATGACCGAAGCCGTCACGAGGACGAGATTATCGGAACAAAAGAGAACACTGACGAGTACGCCTATCAATAGGCGACGATTCAATTAGTAGGTAACGCTGTGTCGATCGTCTTGGACGTTCGCCCCGTGTGAAAGGACGAGACACGCAGGGAGATCGTCGAGGATCTGCTGGCCTCGGTTCAAGAGTTTGTTCACGTCGACGAGGCACTAATGGATTGGGGGTTCAACCAACACGTTCTCAAAGCAGCTGCCGAACATGGGTTGAGATACGTCGCTCCAAAGCAGATGCAGACCAGCAAGAAGGCCCAAGCAAAACGCCTACTGAACCGGGATCAAGATTACTACAGGACGGATCGGAAACTCTACCTCGGCAACGACGAGTGGCTGCCGACGACGGCAGTGTATATACGCAACGAGGACTCTAAGCGGACAGACTACCGTCAGTACGTCGTGTTCATGACGAACGCTCCGGCTGGAGCGGTCAAAGAGTACAACTACCGCTGGGGATCGAGAGCGGCTACAAATCGATCAGGGGATTTTATAACCGTCACGACCCCCGACGAATTTCGGACTACGATTCTTTTATTTTGCGCTTGTATGTTTCTCGTATCCGATTTGTTGGATAACCGATTTTCTCGTATAGATGTAATCAACTATCGAACATAAAACTTGTTAATAGTAAAAAGAGACAAAATTCTGGAAAGCTCGGAAATATCTTATAATAACGATTTATCAAAATTATCTGTTTAGAAAGTTACTTAGAGCAGTTTCCCTTCATAAATCAGTTGAAGTTGCAACAAGTTCACAATACATAGTTACGGAATTATATAATAACTGGTATTGTTAATGGTCTTTCATCTAGCGCTGTTCTTCAGAGGGGAACAGAGAATTACAAGAGTATGGTTGTAATAAATTAGTTGGGTGAATTAACTATAAAGTAGAAAACAGAATATTCACCCGGGGCTCACCAGTAATACCGAGAATAGACGAATACAAACTTATATCTAGTAGCTCCTCTAGAAGGAACAGATCTACATAGCCGAAAAGAGAAAGCTCCAGTAGGGAATCGTACATGAAGAATGTCCTACACAAACACTCCAGTCAGTAGAGATCACATTCAATATTATCGAAACCTTTCAAGAGCAAAACCCATTTGCAGTAACAGAACTAGATGACAGACTCGGACATCCAAAGAGTACGATTCACAGTCATCTCTGAACACTCGAAGATAGAGAGATAACCGTAAGCAGACCAGAAAGTTTGAGAAGGATCTTTCGGTGAGATTGGTCAAGGGTCTCACTTGAATTTGATGAACCAGTAACGGTGACAACTGGATCCTAAGATCCATAATTGTAGAGGGAGGATTATCGCACCCACAATCGCAAACCAAAAGAATGGTGTACCTCGGATAGATACAATAGCAGTGATGGCTCAAACGTACGAGAACTACATCGACGGCGAGTGGTGCGCCTCCGAAACTGGGGAGACGTTCGACACCCACAACCCGGCGGATCCTAACGAGGTCGTTGCCACCGTACAGGACTCAAGCGCAGAAGACGCCAAGGACGCAGTTGAGGCTGCAGCAGCCGCCCAAGAGGAATGGGCGGCGGAGCCCGGTGCTACTTATCAGGCGTTATTACGCGGCACCGCAAAGCGTATCGACGAGCGGTCCCAGGAACTCGCTGAAACCCTCTGTCGCGAGGAAGGCAAAACGCTCACCGAAGCAAGCGGTGAGGTCGGCCGGGCGATCGACATTTTCTATTACTATGCCTCTCACGCGGTGGATTACGGCGGTGATCGCAAGCCTACAACCACCGACGATCAGAACCTCTATACGGTGCGTGAGCCCATGGGCGTCGCTGGGTTGATCGTCCCGTGGAACTACCCTATCGCCATCCCTGCCTGGAAGATGGCTCCCGCACTAGCGACAGGCAACACCGTTGTCTGTAAGCTCTCCAAAGACGCGCCGACAGTGTTCCTAGAGGTCACGAAGTGTCTCGCCGAAACCGCAGAGGAAATCGGTGCTCCCGACGGCGTCGTTAACGTCCTCACGGGCGGTGGCGAGGAAGTCGGCCAGCCCATTGTCGAGCATGACGAGGTCGATGCAGTTTCCTTCACCGGTAGCCGCGAGGTCGGTGACATGATCTACCAGCAGGCCACCGACAACCGAAAGCGCATCCAGACCGAAATGGGCTCGAAAAATCCCACAGTCGTCTCTGAGAATGCCGATATCAAGAAGGCTGTCGAGGTCGTTGGCGGGGGCATCTGTAGCGTCACTGGTCAAGCGTGTACGGCGACCGAGCGCGTCATCGTTCATGAGTCGATCCACGACGAGTTCGTCGAACAACTAATCGACTACGTTGATTCCATCGAGATCGGCCCCGGCCTCGACGACCCTGGCATGGGTCCGCAGGTAAGCGAGCGCGAACTCGAAAGTACCCTTGATTACATCGAAACAGCCCAACAAGAGGGTGCAACCCTCGCGTATGGCGGCGGCCAGCCCGAAGGCGAGGAATACGAGAATGGATATTTCATTGAGCCAACAATCGTCACTGATGCCGAGTCTGATATGACTATCATGCAGGAGGAGGTCTTCGGTCCCTTCGCAGGCATTGCCTCCTACAGCGACTACGAGGAGGCCGTCGAGATCGCAAACGACGTCGAATTTGGTCTTACAGCAGGGATTGCCACTCAAGATCACACCGAAGCCAACCAGTTCATCGGGGATGTTGATTTCGGTATCGTAAAGATAAACGAAGCGACGTCGGGACTGGACCTGCACGTTCCCTTTGGTGGGATGAACGCTTCTTCGAGCGAAACGTACCGCGAGCAGGGTGAAGAAGGAATGGACTACTTTACGATCATCAAAACTATCTACGAGAGCTATTGACTACAGATTACTAGTCATCCCATTATCAGATGACTGCGAATGATCCCGAAAGGAGATCATAGACAGCCCCTGTTTCAATGTTTTCCTCAAGTCGAGATTCGAGCTTCAGGATATCATCTTCAAGCGTGTCACGCTCGTGTTCGAGACGATCTCACTTGAGTTCGATCTAGGTGACGATCAACTAAATGATATCAATATTTCGATAGTTTATCCTATTTGACTTATATGAAACGTATGCTTTTATCTGCACCAACTTTTATTTAGTGCGCTATCTATGTGTAATTGCCATGGCGTATGAAGCAGGTATTCGCGTAGGAGTACGGACACGTTCCCTCTCGGAGGCGCGGCTCAGCTATATTCGTCAACTCGGAGCGACAGACGTTTTCATTGACCACGCAGATACCGACGAGGAACCAGATGAATTCATTGATCGGTCTAAAGAAATAACAGTAGAAGTAGTCCATAATGCAATTCCTAGCGTCTCTGAACTTAAGAGTGCACAAAAGCAAGTAGAGGTTGATAGCGTCTTTGGGGATATTCCAGATATTATATTGACAGAGGCGAACAAGCGAAACTGTGACCATATATTCGTCACTGGAGAGAAACGTTCTCCAACTGGAAAAGCTGTATTTGGGGATACAGCTCAGTCAATAATTCTGAACTTCGAAGGGCCAGTAACTGTTCAGGTTGATCGGTTCTAATTACGCGAACTTTGTATTCACTTCGATAATATTTGCAGCTCGCTGTACGGCTTTAGCCAGATCGTTATGGAGATCGTCATCTGTGATTCGACTGGCAGGTCCAGTAATACTGATGGCTCCAAGCACTATTTTGCCATTTCTGACTGGTGCAGCTACGCATCGGAGTCCTTCGAGGTTTTCTTCGTCATCAATTGCATACCCTCGCTCAGTGATTTTATCAAGTTCGGCACGGAGCTGCTCGGGATCTGTGATCGTCTGAGGAGTCTGCCGTTCTAACGTCATTGAATTAATCATCTCTTCTCGTCGTTCGTGAGGAAGATAAGCCAGAATGGCTTTTCCGAGAGAGGTTGAGTGCATGGGCTGCCTTCGCCCGACTGAAGAAGCTGTTTCCACTCCCCTCTCCCCTTTCGCTTTATAGAGATATGTAATTAAACTGTGTTCCTTAAGGCCGAACTGTGCTATTTCACCGGTTTCATTGGCTAATGTGTCTGCTTCTTCTTTGATAACATCATAATTCCCTACTTGGTTCCGAACATCATTAGCCATATCCAGAATACGCAGGCTCAGACGGTATTTCCCTGCCTCATTTACGACTATTTCTCTGTTCTCGAGTGTTTGGAGATGGCTATGAATCGTACTTTTTGAATGGCCGAGTTCTTTAGCTAATTCAGTTATTCCAAGTTGGTCCTGCTCTCGCAGAGTATCGATAATATTGAATGCAATTTCTACTGTTCGGAGTGTTGGAGTAGTATACCGTTCCTGAGTATCTACCATAATGTCCTCTCTCACTTCAAGTACGTAAATCTGTTCCTCGTGGAGGAACCATCATACCTACTATCGATATACTTCTCTTCTCGCTGTTACTGGCGAATCAGGGCTCATATTATCTCCCCACTCTTTCCAGTTCATTCTTTTCAATAGTATTTTACATCCGTATTTCTGTAATCTCATGTTCCTCCCTTAGGAACGCGTCCCTACTAAATACTCACATAAAATATTTGAATCGATCATTCTAAGGGTAGTGGTTTTTATATACTTGGTTGAACATCAGCAATATATGGTACTGCCAGCAGATCAGATCCAAGACCACTTGCGAGGGGTAGCAGTTGGACTTCTGACGCCGTTTGATGAAGAGGGAATGATACAACACAAGAAAATACAGGAAAATGCTCAAACGCTTCATAACAAAGGAGTTCGCACGTTCCTTGCAACGGCGAATATTAGTGAATACCACTCTCTCTCGCAAAAAGAACGGATCGAAGTCGCGCAGACTGCCGTCGAAGCACTTCCGGACAACGCGTGTATACTGGCCGGTGTCGGTGGGAGTACATCGGATGCACAAGAGCTGATTGAAAGTTACGACGCTAACGACATAGATGGTATGATGATAATGCCCCCGGATCATACCTATATTCACGAGGAAGGCTTGTTGCAGTACTATCGTGAACTTGCAACGGCGTCCGAACGGCCACTTATACCATACGTGCGCGGATTCGATCCTTCAGTCGAATATCTTGAAAAACTAACCCAAATTGAGAGCGTAATTGGCGTCAAATATGCACTAAAAGACGCCCCAAAACTCGGTGCAGGTATCGCTGCAGGAGATGATGATGTTGTTTGGGTCAATGGACTTGCTGAACCGTTCGCGGTCGCTTTTTGGGCAGAGGGAGCCGAAGGATTCTCTGCAGGTGTAAGCAATTTCCGTCCGGAAGTAGGGCTCGAATTGTTCAATGCGCTTTCAGATGGTAATTGGGAACGCGCCCGGTTGCTTCGAAATATATGTTTGCCATACCAAAGGCTCCGAGAGCAGCGTGGAAAAGACAATAACCTGGAAGGAGCTATTAGTGTTCCAGTGGTCAAGAAGGGGCTCGATCTTTCGGGATTACATGGAGGCCATGTTCGTGAACCCATTCGCTCTCTCTCTGAGGAGGACGAACACCGAGCAGAACGACTCTACGAAGAATTAGATGTGAAAATTAACCAAATTATAGGTTGATACGAAAGTAGCCAGCTAATAGAAATGGTGGGAGAAAACCAATCCTAACTACCCACTCGAGGCCGACGTTGGGAGGAAGTATATCCCTACGAAGAATAATTCAGTGACTTGTCACAGTAAATGAACCCAATGTGAAGATACATTCGATCTTATTAACCAAGAACTGAGCTGCATACTTCCAATTGAAGTGATGAGTAATGACGGACCGATAGAGGATACTAAATAATTGGTCGGGGAGGTATTTATCACGGCGCAACTGCATGAATTATATAAACAATTGATGAACCGCGGTTTGCAGAAGCCGGGGGATTGAAATATAGCTATTTATATTATCCTCTATTCATCTTTGTAGTGAAATTCTGTCCAGGGACCTTCAGTGGCCGGATAATCTTCTACTATATCTAGATCGACCGTTACACCTAGTCCGGGGCCATCTGGCACTTCGATATGACCATTGCTCACTTCCAGATCTTCCTCAATTATGTCGAAAGCAAGTTCGAAAGGATACATTCCTGGATCTTTACTAGACTCTAGTGCCGGATCGTTCTCGAAAACTGGATATTCGAGGAGGTTTACTTCTGGTGCTGCTGAAACCAGGTGAGCATTTGCCACTAACCCAAGCCAAGTACCGAAATTATGTGGTACAAATTCAATATTTTTTCCTTGACAGAATTCAATAATTGTTGAACAACCAGTGAATCCGCGATGATGGCGAACATCGCCTTGGAGAAAATCAACTGCACCAGTCTGCGCGAGTTCGATTAGATCCTGTGGCGATTCCTTACTTTCACCACCAGCTAATGAAGCGCCAAGTTCACTCAGTTCTCGATATCCATCGTGGTCATCTGGTTCAACAGGTTCTTCTATCCAGTAGGCTCCAGTGGACCCTGCGTATTCAACGAGATCTGATATAGTGCTTGAGCCGTATGAATGGTTGCCCATCTTCCACCATGTGTGTGCATCAAGCATGATTTCAATGTCTTCAGTGACCTCATTCAAGATATCGATTGTATGACGATCTTTTTCAGGTCCAATACCTGGACGATATTTGTATCCAAAGAACCCTAATTCATCAAGGATACGTGCCTGTTCTTCATAGCCCTCTGGTGGCATGTACATTCCTGCACTTGCATACATTGGCAGTGATGTTGTCGGCTCCGTATCAAACCGATCAGAGAGTAATTCATAGATTGGAGTGCCAGTTCGCTTACCTTTCAGGTCGTATAGTGCTACATCGACAGCAGATGCAGCTTCATGGCATACTCGTTCAGGAAGGTCTGTATTATCTATTATATCATGTGCATCCTCAACTTCCTGGATTGATGTGCCTTCTAATGCTGGTGCTATCTCTTCGTTAACAAGATCTGAAAATAGCATCTGCGACTCATCCTCAAAGTACTCCCTCATAGCAGAACTACTCGCGCCGCCAGGGGCAAATCCTTGTTCCCCATCTTTTGTCTCAATAACCACAAGAACGATGTCTCGTTTTAGTAGTCGGCGAACTCCTCCGTGAAATTCTCGGCTTTGAACTGGGTTGATTGGGGATGACAGTGCATATCCTCTTACCTTTGCTATCTCCATGTTCGATACCTAAGCCGGAGATTAGTAAGTAAAATTGATCCGGCAATTATTGCTGTGGTTGTTTGTAGAGTTACTATTCAATAATCAACAACCTATACTAGGTAACTGGAGTGTGTCCATTCCCGGCTAGGGAACAAATTTACCGGTTATTCTCTCGCAGATCAGATTGGGTGGTATAAACAATCAATACCATATCAATGGTTACAATCATATGCTTGTAATCCTCCGGTTCGTCCATCGGGAACGTTTTTCCCAACGACGCTGGCCTCACATCTTGATGACTTATCGAAAATTCACCCAAAATTCTATTAGGTGGCAGTTTGTATGGAGTAATAGATGAACTATCAGACAACAAGAAAAGCTCTGCAAGGTGTTGCATTTACCACCGCAATCCCATTCACCGATAACAGTGAGAAAAATATTAAGTACGAAGATTATAAAAATAATCTCCAAGCAATAGAAGATGCTGGTGGCCAGCTCTACATTCCCTGTGGGAATACTGGAGAATATTATTCATTGACACATGACGAACGCGTGAATGTCTCGTCATCAACGGTTGAGGCTGTATCTACTGATAGTGTTGTCATTGCAGGAGTAGCAGGTAGTACCAAAACGGTCAAAAAATTATCCGAGGAGTATAATAGTTTGGGTGTAGACGGTATTATGATAATGCATCCTGATCACACTTATCTCCATGAGACCGGTATTGAACAATACTATCGAAATATAGCTAAAGCGACTGATCTTCCTGTAGTTCTTTACAAGCGCGGTCCTGAGATCAGTAACAAGGTGGTAACAAAACTAGCAGGTGTAGAAAACATTATTGGTATAAAATACGCGGTGAACGATATCGAGGGATTCTCAAAAATTGTTGAGAGTGTACCTAATGACTTCGTCTGTGTAAATGGTATTGCGGAAAGATTCGCACCCGCATTTGCATTAGAGGGAGCGGAAGGCTTCACAACTGGTATCGGAAACTTCGTCCCAGAACTGCCACTGAAACTGCATAGTGCGCTATCAAATAATAATTTCGAGCAGGCCCGACGAATAAGGAATCTCGCCCGACCGTACGAAACTCTTCGTGCAGAATCAGGCGACAATAATAGGATCTCTGCCGCAAATAATATACCCGCTGTAAAATACGGAATGGACCTAGCCGGATTAGAAGGAGGTCCAGTTCGAGAGCCTCTAGTAAATCTTTCTGGCTCAGATAGACAGCGGGCTGAGAAGTATTATTCAGAAATAATGGATAGTACGATTCCTATTGAATGACGACAAAAGTCACTCAATAAATATAACTATAAACCATACATCAATTATAATGTATTATTCATATTCCTGGGGATCGAATGAAGAAGTATACTCTGCAGCTGCTGCAGCGGTAGGTTCAGACGGATCCACTTGAATATCGATTAATTCTGGACCACTTCTATGAGTTAGTGCAGCAGTGACTAGATCGCGGACTTCAGAGATTGTTTCTACGGAATCACTACAGCATCCGAATCCTTCAGCAATCGTTGCAAAATCAGGTGAAGACCACTGAAATTGGTGACCTTCAGTATATTGATCAATTTCTGGTGATTTACTAATTACACCATAATCAGAATTATTGAATACGATAGTAGTTAGATCTAAGTCGTATTCTACAGCAGTATGGAGTTCTTGAATGCACATCATTAAGCTACCATCACCTGTCAATGCCACAACTGGCCGTTCTGGATTTGCCAGTTGTGCACCAATTGCGGCGGGAAGACCTACACCCATTCCTCCCCACGAACCAGCAGTGATATATGTGTTTTGGTCATAGGATTCGAACACTTGAGCGGCCCATAAACGGAACCCACCTACATCAGTCGTGACAATCGTTTCCCGAGGTAAAATTTCTCGAAGCGTTTGAAGTACTTGCGGCGTGTTGATTAACCCGTCAGATGCAAACAATCCTTTTTTGTCGAGCTCCTTGAAGTACTCATTACGAACATCGGTAGCAATATTTGCACCATCCCATCCTAACTGCGATTGTTGCTTATCTCTTACGGCATCAGACAGTTTTTCAGCGGCCTTGGCTACATCATCAACAAGGGTTATATCGGTACTATAAGCGACATTAGTATCGGACATATCTATGTTGACATGGATAAGCGTATCTCCTAACGGAAGTGCCCAATTTGACGTGGTAACACCGTCAAAATCAGTTCCTAAAGCGAGCACTGTATCTGCAGATCTTAGTACGTCTTTAGCACCTGCTGGGAGATGACTGCCTGTGACACCCATGAATCGAGGATCATCTTCTGGAAAGACACCTTTTCCTTTGTAGGTACTGACTACCGGAGAGTTTAGATGATTAACAAGATTTTTGATGGCGGATTTGCTTCCTGTTGAACGTCGAGCTCCACCACCAATATACACAACTGGCCGTTCAGCATCGTTGAGCCGTTCTACGGCCATCTGATACTCGTTTTCATATGTCGTTGACGTTCCTGACGATGAAGCGATTCCGTCCATCGTCGTAAATTCACTGTCAAGAAGACTGCTTGGTATACCAAGACGAATAGGACCAAAAGGTGGCGTTTGGGCTGTTTCAATTCCATCACGAATCTTTCCTAAGAAATCAACGGAACGCTCAATTCTGTAGTTACTCTTTACAACATGATCAAAAGTTTCTGGTTCTAGCTCATGAATAGGGCTTTTCCCTCGATCATCTGGATCTGAATCAGCAGATATGTGTACAATTGGAACACAATCATTGAAAGCATTCTTTAAGCCATGCATAGCATTGGTTTCACCAGGTCCAGGAATTGTTATTGTCGCCGCTATATCTCCTCCAGACTCATAGTATCCCCATGCAATATGTGGGATTGCTGTTTCATGGCGAGCCATGACATACTGCATTTCATCCCGTTCTGCAACGGTTCGGTCGAGCGGCAAAGTTTGAGTACCAGGTAATCCGACCAGAATTTTGATTCCAGAATCCACGAGTGCCTCGTATAAGTAATCGCTCCCTCTACGTTTCTCTCCAGCGTTATCTCTTTCTGTCATTGATTCTCTATCTGCCTTTTGTTGCATAATTATAAATAACATGGGGTTCGTTAACTCTCCTGTCTCACTAATCACCTCCCCAATACCAGTCTATCAGAAATATCAAATAATACGGGTATCAACGGCCAACCCCTTCTATGGGTTCAATTCCGTTCAAGCTAGTCCCCAACTCCGTGGTAAATAGAGTGTTAGCTCAGGGATAAGAATAACCAGCAATAAGACAATCAAAAAGCAAATATAAAATGGTATGACACGTTTGGCAACTGGCCATACTTTGACATCACCGACGCTTGAAACAGCGAAGAGACTGACTCCTAGCGGTGGTGTTATTAGACCATAGCCCAGCGCAAGTACCATTATTACCCCGAATTGTAGCTCATGGATACCTAATGCTGTAGCAAGCTGATCGAGTGTAGGGGCAAGCATTATTATTGTTGCAGTAATGCTTAGCCAAGTTCCAATAAATAAAAGAAGTGTTGCAATTAGCAATAGAAATCCAACTTGTCCAACTCCAAGATCCTGAATAAATTGTCCAAATATTGTGGGGAAATTTCGTCTAGCTAGCATCCAAGCGAGTATCAAAGAGAATCCAATCATCGTGAATATCTGTGCGGTAATATCTAACGAATCATATAGGGCAGAATACAAATCACTAATAGAGAGTGTCTGAAGGAATATTCCGAGAAGAATAGCGTAAGCACAGGCAACTGCCGCTGCTTCGGTCACTGTGAAGAAACCACCGATAATCCCATATATGATGATCACTGGCATCGTAATTGCAACTACTCCTTCTCCAACTAACTTTGGATAATTTTCCTCTTCTGTAGTTGGTTTGTATTTCGGATACTCCTCCCAATACGAGAATATGTATACCATAACCATTAGTGTAACCCCCAATAGGATGCCGGGGATAATGGCGCCAGCAAATAGGCCTCCAATTGAGACACCAGTTACGGCACCGTATACAATCAGGTTATTACTTGGGGGAATTATTGGACCAATGACTGATGAAGCAGCAGTCACTGCTGCAGCAAAGTCTCTATCAAATCCTTCTTCACTCATTCGTGGGACAAACACTGTTCCGAGGGCGGCCACGTCTGCAATAGCAGACCCAGAGATACCAGCGAATAGCATACTAGATCCAATATTTGCTTGTGCCAGTCCTCCACGCATACGACCCAACGACATATTAGCGATTTTTATTAGTGTGTCAGATATTCCTACTTTGTTCATTAGTTCACCCGCTAGGATAAAAAAGGGTATGGCTAACAAAGTGAAGGAATTCATACCTGAGAAAGATCGAGATGCAACTACTGTAAGGGGTTCTCCAGCTATAAGAACCCAAATCACACCGGTAATCCCAATTGCGAAAGCAATCTCTAGTCGCAGAAATATCATGGACATCAAGAAGATAAGCAGAGCTGCAAGTAGAAGCAACTCAGACATTGTCTTCTAACCTATTCAGTTCAGAGTCATCGGCGAATTCTTTTGGTTCCATTTCTGTCTTATCTCGTGTGATTGCTATTGCTCGTGCGACCGTGAAGAACATAATTAGGCATCCCGAGATAGGTATTACTAGATAAGCCCAAAACAGATAGATTCCTAATCCCGGGGATACTGAATTCAAGCCACTATTTACAGCGTACCCAACTCCGTATTCTAGAAGGATGGCACCAAGAACGAAAATTCCGCTTAACTGAATCATACGGAAATAATACTGGAATGGCATGGGTATTTTGTTAAAAAATACTTTTATTTGCAAATGATTGTCTGTGTATACTAATGGCCCTATAAGGAGAAAAACGATCCAAACCATCAAAAACGCAGAAATTTCTAACCCCCATACCGGTACATATTCAAAACCATGTCGAGTAATGACCATAGTTGTAACCCATACTACGAGTATGAATCCCAATACTTGTGTGAAGTTTCGTATAACTTTCTCTACTAGATCGGCAAATTTCATATAATTGTCTGCCAACTGTGTTTTGGTTTCGCTGAGTGTCATGAACCTCTATACAGAATAGAAAGTGAGGCCCCACTTATAATTTTTCATGCGAAGAGGTATGGGAACTCTGGATAGTTTTGCAATCTTATCTTAAGATTGCAGCGATGTTGGAATATTCTATATATTTGGAGGACTATTCTGTTAGCTTAGTTCCTCTTCTGCAAGTTGCACTCGACTTTCTTCGACAGCATCATACAGATCATCAACCCATGATTCATCTTCAACCTCCTCTCTAATTATATCTTCCACAGGATCCTGCGTAGCATTTCTCAGTTCTTCGAGAAACTCTTCTGAAGGATCATATACCTCTACCCCTTGTTCTTCCATATACTCACGACCAGTTTCCCTGATCGCTGCCGTTTGCCGCCGGGCTTCAAGTGAAGCAAATGTGCTAGCTTCACGAACAAGTGATTGGTACAATGGTTCTAGATCTTGGTACCAGTCGTCACCGCATAACATATGACCAGCTGAGTAGAAATGTTGAGACATCAATATGAATTCTTGTACCTCATGAATATCCCCCATTAGCATTGTGGGGATTGCATTATCGTGACCATCAACGACTCCTTGATCAAGGGCTGTATACGTTTCACCCCAATCGATTGGAGTGGGATTCGCCCCTAACTGCCTAACTAATTCATTGTGAGACTCGATTTCCTGCATACGAATATCAAGTCCTTCGAAATCTTCCATTGAGGTGACTTCTTGATTGAACGAAAAGCTGCGAAAGCCGCCATTGTCCCAATGACCAATAATACGCATTCCGGTACTTTCGCGGAAATCTTCAAATAATCTTTCGCCATATTCGTGGTCTAGTACGTGGGTTGCCAGCTCAACAGACTCAAATATGAATGGAATCGCGTAGACGTTGAAGTTCGGATAAAACGGCCCTAGATGGCCTTCAGAAGCTCCTGACTGCAGTTCTAAGGTACCATCTTGAATCTGCTCAGCCATCTCAGAATCTGAACCTAGGGAACCACCAGATGCTAGTTCAATATCAAACTGGCCATCAGTAGCATCTTCAACATACTCCTGAAAGGCAACAGCTGCCACATGAGACTCAGCAGTACGACTTTCAGCAGCATCATACCCTATCGTTGCGGAGATCTCTGGTAACTCATCTAAAGTTCCTCCATCCAATCCTGTTTCACCGGCTTCATCATCTTCACCGGCAATTAAATCAGTACACCCTGCTACCAGGCCTACTCCTCCAGCTCCAACTGCTCCTAATAGCTGGCGGCGGCTAATTCGTGCCATGTTACACCAGCACATAATAGATGAAATAGTATAAATGTTCGGCATAATATCATCTATTTGATATTTACATGATGATGACATTATATGTCAAGTTATTTTTAGACGAAGATCAGCGCCGTATAGAAGAAATATATGAGCAACTGATGCAGAGTATTTCGGAGACAACTAGATAATAATAGCCATTTACAATATCTATGAAAACTTGGTGTTCAGCTCAATAATATTTGAGGTGCTTTTGACTTTGTCGGAGAGACTGTTTTCAATACGTTGTTTAGTGAACCGGCTTGATGGGCCAGTAATCCCAACTGCGCCAAAGACAGTATCTCCTTTCTTTACAGGGGCAGCGACGCATCGAAGCCCCTCGATGTTTTCTTCATCATCAACCCCATAACCTCGTTCAGAGATCTGTTCAAGTTCCTCATGCAAATCACTCGTGTTGGTAATCGTATTAGGCGTCTTTTTTGAGTAGTCTATTCTGCTTGTGATCTCATACATTTTTTGTCTGGATAGGTGTGCCAAAATAGTCTTTCCAAGTGCTGTAGAATACAGGGGCTGTTGTTTCCCAATATCAGATGCAGTCTCAACTGCCTGATCACCAGTTGATTTATGAAGATATGAGATTTTTCCATATTCTTCTATACCAAATTGTGCTATTTCACCTGTCTCGTTTGCTAGTTTGTTAACCTCCTTGCGAACTACTTCATAATTGCCAAACTGATTTCGCACGCTGTTTGCTATATCCAGCATTCGAAGGCTCAACCGGTATCCACTCTCCTCTTGGACAACGATGTTCTCTTGTTCGAGTGTCCGTAAGTGGCTGTATATTGTACTCTTTGAATGACCCAGCTTGCTTGCTAAATCACTCACTCCTACCCCACCCTGTACTTGAAGTGCCTCAATAAGTCTAAATGATAGCTGTACTGACCGGATTGTTCTTCCTGAGTACTTCTCTTCTCTGCTCATAGGGCATAATAGCTCTAATCCATTATAAATATGTTCCCTCCTTGGGAACGACTGATAAAGACCTCTTGTGAATGGCGATGATTTAGGGCGCGTTATATAACATCCGTATGTATGTAATCCTATGTGAGATTAGAATCACTGTTTTCTATAGGGGAACAGTCTACCAAAGGATATCTGCAAGGTACTAGAACCATGTATTCGATGGGCACAATTTATTTACGATTGGAGAGGTAAGATTGCACTAATTATGAAGCGAGCACTCGCTGTCGTGGATGAATCAGACGTAGGTACACGCTTACTCAAAGAGGCAGGTATGCTTGCAGCGAGTACTGAAGCAAGTTTGATTGTGCTAAATGTGATTGATGAAGAAGCATACTCCGCGGAAGTTCGGCGTCAAGCTAACCAAGCAAGCCACGATCTAGATAGTATTAGTAATATAATAGAAAAATCAGCAGATAGCGTACAAACGTTGGTTAACGAAGTGTTATCGGATCTAACTGTATCTTATGAAATTATTACTTCATCAGGTGAGCCCTCAGAAGTAGTTCTTTCAGAAGCAGATAAACATAACTGTGACCATATATTCATTACTGGGGCAGAAAAGTCACCAACTGGAAAGATTTTATTTGGAGATGATGCTCAATCAGTACTTCTAAATTTTGAAGGTCCTGTGACGGTATATACCCATTAACATCAACATTGTTTACTGTGCTGTAGTTTTGTTTCCTTCAGATACTGTGGTCGATGTGTGATCTAAAAAGATTTCCGGAGCTACCACCACTAATCCTCTCTAGAACAGGAGATCCCCATGCACGTATTGAGAAGATTCGCAACTTTAGTTCAGGTTTCTATGTAGTACTATACAGTTTATAGAATGCCATTCTCGGGCTAGCAGCGTTATATCTGCGAAATATAGCCGATTCAGCGGCCTGGCAATTCACTTTTGATTAAGTCACAAGTCACAAGTAGATTTACTACCCCCCACGCCCTCTACTCATCCAACTCCATGCCCGACCCGAAACCCCAGGGTTCAACCACCACAGCAGGCCCTCCAACACTCCAAGAAGGACTCACGCAGTTTCTCGAGGCGAAAGCCAAAGGCGACGACTCAGGAAACTACCGGCGCAACGCCAAGCGCGTCATCAGTCAGTGGATCGACTGGCTCGACCAACGAGACATCGAGAGCTTCGAACAGCTCGATGAAACCGTCCTCGCTCACTACGCCGAACATCTGCGCCGTCGTGTCGCCGCGAACGAAGCCGAAACAACGGATGGAGGAATCGCTCGCTCCACTGCCTGGACTTACTACAGCACGATCTCGGCCTTTCTCGGCTGGGCCTCCAAATGGGGCTATCTCCAAGAGAACTACGCACGATCCGGGCTCGCTCAAGAATCGATGCCCGAACGATCCGCCTCACAGCAGTCCCAACAGCAGTTCTGGACTCCAGACCAACGAACCCAGATTCTCAACTACGTCAACAAACGTGCTCACGACGCCATCGACGAGAAAGGTATGGATGCCGACGTCGAAGCTCGAGACCGCGCACTCGTCGCTGTACTCGCGTTCACAGGGATGCGTGCATCCGAAGTCTTCCGTTCCGAACACGACAACCGCACCGGTCGTCAGGGTATTCGCTGGCGTGACGTCGACCTCGAGGAGCAAACGATCTCCGTCCTCGGGAAGAACCAACAACGCCAGTCAGCGTGGCTTCTCAAGCAAGCGATCCCCGCAGTCGAACGCTATCGAACGATTAGCGATCCACCATCGGACGACTGGCCCGTCTTTCCGACGAGACACGCACCATCACTTTACGAGTGTGCTCGCACGCATCTTCGCGAAATAGAGGATGGAAACGAAAAGTCAATAGAAGCGATTCTCGACGAAAACCCGATCGAAGAGGTGCTACGAGAGTACTGCATCACGCCACCCGCGATCACAACGACGGGTGCCCGGAGCGTGATGAAACGGCTCTGTGAGGCCGCAGAGCTCGATATTCCGACACCACCCGAAGGTCCCGGGTATCTCCAGCTCCACGGGGCTCGCCGTGGGATTGGCGACACGTTCTACCGGATGGATCGTGGGACTGCGCAGGATTTGATGCGCCACCAGAGTCTCGAAACGACGAAAGACCACTACTCGCATATCGATGCGACTGAAGGAGCCAAACGCGCGAGTGAAATGCTCAGTCAGTCTGACGAGCAGTGATCGTCTTGAGACGCCGTGTCGGACTGTAATTGATACAACACTCACTACAGTTACCGGTGCCGCGGCACCGCCTACTGCATCGCTATAGATTTATCTAAGCGTTGATGAGATCATTAGTTCAGTTGACTATCAGCGTCAGAACTCGAACAAAGTGATATGAATCTCCATATCACGCTTCGCGTAACCTACGGCGAAACTCACCAGGAGGAAAATAGCAAACACCACGAATACGCTAAGCGTCGCTACTGGGGCGGAAGTTATTGATAGAATCATTGTTATTTTAGGAAGAGTCGTTACTCTCAGCTTCCATTTCAGCTACTAGTCTTTCGGCTTCAGTTTCAATGTCCAACTCTTCGGCCTCAGCTTCGATGTCTTCTTCAGAGTGTTTTTCAGTAATTTCACAGGGTTCCCAGTCACGGAGCTGACCAATGAGAGTCTGGTACTCATCAGGAACCCCGTCTCTCCATTCTTCGGGGATACGTTGCCAATCCTTAGCTATATCAGTCCAGTACTCCGCAGATTTGCTTGTCCAGTACTCGTCTGGTAACTCGTGCGTTGGTGTTGGCGCAGGAAGTCCGGAATCACGGTTTGGTACACCCTGGTCAACACATATACTACCATCTACGAGAGCGTCTTTGACTCCGTCTTTCACTGTTGAAAGAGCGTCATCGAGATATCGTGATGCTCCTGAAGTGACCGAAACTCATCGGATCTTGAGACGAGATACTCATAACACTGGACATCGCTACGGAGCCGCTGATCAACGATGACTGCAACGGGTCCCAGCGTCACGCGTGTAATCGATTTTTGATGCCCAAATCGCGTCATATCGACGCATTCAACGTTTTCGACAACAATCTCACGTTCATAGTCTGCTAATGGCAATGCTGAGCAGATCGCCTGCGCAATACGTCTTTTATCTCGCTGGCTTTCACGAACACTAGGGTTTCCATCGGAGGGGTGACGCCCTTCATGCAATTCTCGGAGTCGCTCAGCCCGAGGATCACCATCTTCTTCATCGCCGATCCGGGTCGCCATTTGTGAATCGTATCCTGCACTATACTCATGGCCATCACGACCTCTGCCAAGATTTTCTGAGGACGCGTCGATACTATCGTCATGAGGCGTCCGTCCTGGAAGAGTCATTCCCCAAGAGACAGAGGGTGGACGCGGCCTACTGTTCGAATTACCCCTACTCATTATACTTTCTTCTGTTATTATCGAGAGGAACAACTGGCTATCATACCTACTGCTCAGGGTCGATCCTCCGAAGAAGGACTACCCTCTGCTCATAGCTTCGTCGCTGAAAGCAGCAGTGCACAGCAGAACAGTAGGAACGACGTATCGTTCCTCCCTTCATATATCCAGATTGTAGCTAACCATACTTAAAAGAGGCTCCATAGAGAGCATCATCCGGTCCATGAAACGTCAGTCTCTGACTAAGGGAGTCAGCATACTCCTCATGCACACGGAAGACGACTGCGCATAATCGTCGAGACCCCTTCTTTCGAATGTTCAAACTAATCTACACGGCCTCTCTTGGCGATATTCATAGCCACGTGCTGGTAGCCAGCCATCTCAAACGCGGAGATCTAAACAGCCGGAGACACCCCTCGTTCGGAGTGGGACAAGGCAATAATCTAATGATTCCAAAAGAGGAGGTGCAGAATACTTTGTGCAACATCTGCCATCATATCCCTTTCTTGTTGCACAACCTGTGATAATCAGAGCTCCTACCAGTATCCTTATACCATGACACATCATATCACACACGCTGGCGGAGTACCTGCCGCCGGTTAAGGATGCTACAGGCCGATTCGCTGCTCTATCAAAAACAACGTCGAGCTTGCTTCATCTACTACTTACATAGTGAACGTGCATCCATGGGACCTCCGACCACCAATTAAGCCGATGCCACCCGTCTAATCATCTCTGCGCCGATCTCAGTGAACTTGCAGCCTAGTCACCATATCTATCGTTCTAAGTGACGCTAATTAGTCGTAGATTCTGTTTCGTCAGGGATGATCAAAGACATGATCGCAATGGCTGATTCAGCGGGAGTATTAGGAAGTAGAGCAAGAGTTTGTGGAGGCGAGTGAGGCGTTGGATCGGGTGGAGGAAGTGAATGTGCAGGTAGTGGAATTGGTTGAGGAACTGTCGTACTATTAGAAGATGGATTTGTCCCGATTCTGACTATGTTAGAGTGCACCCCCTCCTGTCTGAATGACACCTCGTTCTACGAGGATCACCAGCACCTTCGAACGCGTTAGCAGCCGTGTATCAACCGCTAAGGAGAGGGTACCTTATAAATTCACCAGACTGTTGCCGTTGAGGCAATGCCGACTGAAGCTACTACACCCGAGAAAACTCCATGAAGAACACCTACTCGCTATCAGCAGTCTCTTAGACTGCATACTGATCGCTACGAAAGCACCGACATAGGCAGCATGAAAATCGATACAGGGCTCTGCAGAATAGCGAGTACAAAAAAGAGCGTGTGTGGACCCAACACACCAATCCGAAGTTCCGATGAATCAGAAGTCTACAAGGTACGTAGCTACATAGAGGGGCCTACGCGGGTGATTGCGAAGGTTGTAAGACCATGTTTCTCTGTACAGGTTTGCTCGCCGTTCGCAGTCTCCCCGATTGCTTGCAAGACATCGTCAGCGCTTGCAGCATTAGCATTAATATCAATATCGTTGGGAAGAGCTGCGTACGTATCTTCATCGCCTGTTATTTTGAGTATAGGCACTAATGGATGACCAGCGGGGATCCCTTCGCTTGTCGAATGGAGAACCAGCTGTGCACCAGCAGCCGCCAGCCCAGTTGCTGCTTCGGAAAATCGACTGGGAGCATCAAGAAGCCCTACACCTGTTTTAAAGTTCGGTGTCCCTCCGTACGGTATGATCTCGTCAATCGGCTGATCATCCCATAGCCGGCTAAGTGCTTCAAAATCTACTTGTCTAGCCTTCTCCTCAACACGTGCTGTTCTCGATACATTTCCTTCATGCCTCCCATACAGTTCTTCAAGTTGATTCTGTGCAGTAGCATCAAGGCGTGATTGCAGCGCACCACGATGAGGAAGGACCCGCTCACTACCTGCAACGAGGACTCTACCGCCAGCCTCCGTGACACTCTTGGCTGCTTTCCCGATTATCGGATCTGCAATGTCAAGACTGCTTGAATCACAGTCGCTCGCCACTATCCCTACAGTAAGATCTGATAAGTCTGCGTGGACACGGCCGGTAGTTTGTGCATCAGAAACGAGTTCCTTAGCAATCTGAGTTCCCTGCTCTATACACGGATCTGTCCCACCAACGTCCTGGATAGAGATTTCTTTGACCGCGCATCCAGCCTGATCCAGCAGCTCGGCTACGTCTCCACTCTGCAGCCCTTCACATCCCAGACCAACGACCAGCACTCCTGCAATGTTTGGGTTAGTTCCAATACCGATGTAGGTTCGCTGGGTTTGTTCTTTATCCGAACCGATCTGCGCACAGCCATGGTCATGCGGAGCAACAACCGCGTTTTGGATTTGCTCTCCAATGTTCTCAGCAACAATATGCGAACAGATGACGGATGGAAGAACGAGCACCCGGTTACGAATCCCTACAGTACCTGCTGAGCGTTCAAACCCATCGAACTGGATATGAGCCTGCTGGAGGGTCATTAGCTTTTACCTCCAGAAGCCGCGTTGTTAGCGGCAAGATCGCCACGACCACGAGTGCTTCGGCAATTATGGGTATGTACCCATGCTCCAGAATGGATATCTTTGTCAGCGGTACCAATTACTTCTCCATACTTCTGGATAGGATCACCAGCGGACACTGGGCAAAGAGCAAATTTATGACCGAATGGTATGCTGTCGCTGATCTCGATAGTAGTGTCATCCTTATTTATTTTCTGTCCGGGTTTCAAGTCTTCGAGAGCGGTTGCCACAGTATCTTCAGCATGCATGACAAGAGCCTTATTATCTAGTATCTTTCCTTTCATGCTATTTCCTCCAAAGAGGCAAGTTCCTTTGGCTGCAACTCATTGATTGCAAACTCTTGCATACCCCGCCGCTCTGCTTCAGTAAGTTCTCCATCTGAAACTGCTACAATCTTCTCAAGAAGACGTGTCCCAACAGAACTGAGCGACTCGCCTTGAACTACTGTACTTGCGTTCACATCGATGTTGTTGCTCATTCGCGACCAGGTGTTCGGATTCCCAGTTACTTTGATGACGGGTGCTATCGGGTTTCCAGTAGTGCTGCCCCGGCCAGTAGTGAATGCAATAACTTGTGCACCTCCTGCTACCTTTCCAACTACACTTTCAACATCATAACCCGGCGTATCCATGAGGACAAGACCACCTCCAGTAGGGAGACGTTCAGCGTAATCAACGATACCACGCACAGGTGCATTTCCTCCTTTCGAGATCGCGCCTAGACTTTTTTCTTCGATGGTTGTTAGTCCGCCTTCCTGGTTACCTGGTGAAGGCTGAGCCCCTCGCATATCCACGCCCATCAGGTCAGCCAATTTTTCTCTCTTGTCCACCTTCTCTAGCAACTTAGCACGAACTTCATCATTGACACACCGCTCAGCTAATATATGTTCTGCACCGATGAATTCCGGCGTTTCGCTAAAACAAGCGGTTCCTCCTGCTTCGACAAGTTGTTCCGAAGCACTACCAACAGCAGGATTAGCGGCAATACCGCTAGTTGCATCACTTCCTCCACATTCAACACCGAATATGATTTCTGAGATATCTGCGCTTTCTTGACGGGCTTTTTTAGCATGCTCTTGGAAGTCACTTACTTTATCAGTTCCTTTTTTTATACTTTCAGCAACACTACCTACCTCACGAATAGTCAGAGTGCTCGTTGGCTTGCCGGACTCGCTAATTTGATCAGCTAACTCATTTGCGTCTGAATCCTCTGTACCCAGTTCAACTAGTAGGGTTGCTGCGACATTGGGGTTCTGTCCAATACCACAGAGAACCCTTTCTGTGTGTTTGCGAGCTACACGAGGTTGACTGGCACCAATCTGATGGGGAGTGGCTCGCACCTGTGTATCGGATTCTGCTGCAATTTGATTAGCAACCGCACTCGCTGTCACCGAAGTTGGTATAACTGCTATATGATTACGCACCCCGATTCTACCATCTGGACGCCTATAGCCTGTGAATTCTGCACTCATTGTAACCTTGTTTCTCTTCTATCATTAATAGTCTTTGGTTATTGTTATCCCGACACGTTGTCACATACGAGACGGTATAAACACAGCTAATACTCCCAAACAGTGGTAGAGGATTTCAGAGGTTAGGGATATACAGAACAAACTCAGGAAATAGAATAACGATAAGAAGTACCAAGAACATTGGAACATAGAATAAAAGTATACCTCTTATGACTTCCTCTAATGAAGCGTCAGTTACCTTCTCAAGCACGAACAGGACGATTCCGAAGGGAGGCGTGAGGAGCCCAATCATTAGGGTAAGCACCATTACAATTCCGAAATAGAGAGGATCAATCCCAACTTGATCAAGAATTGGAACTATAACTGGAACCAGGATCGTGATTGCGGCAATCGTTTCCATAAACGTCCCAACAACGAGTAAAAGAGCAACCAATAGCAAAATCACGATTAGCTCGTTATCCGAGATCGCGGTTATCGCATCAGCCATCATTATCGGTAGCTGCAATTGGACTGCGACCAGTCCATAAAGAGCTGCGACACCGATAATAAACGTAAGTGCGAATGTCTCTACCATACTTTCCTGCAATTCCTGTGCTAATCCACCTAAGGTCATCTCACCGTACAACATACCCAAACATAGAGTGTATATTACCGCGACGGCTCCTGCTTCAGTTGCGGTGAACAGGCCAGAGAGGATCCCGCCAACAATCAGTATCGGAACCATAATTGCCAGAAATGCGCCTTTAAAGCTCTCCCAGAATTCTCGTTTGTCAAAAGTTGCGTCTGGCTCATACCCTCTGACTTTTGAGAGGATCACAATCATAATGACCAGAATGAGTGCTAACAAGAGACCGGGGAATATACCGCCCAAGAATAGATCCCCGATTGACTCTTCAGCTAGTACACCATACATAATCAATGGAATACTCGGCGGCACCAGCGGTCCTATAATTGTGGATGCTCCAGTAACTCCCAGAGAGAATTTCTTGTCGTATCCATGGTCCCTCATGGCGGTATATTCAACTCGGCCTAGACCAGCTGCGTCAGCTACCGCAGCACCAGACATGCCTGAAAAAATCACACTCGCAACAACGTTCACGTGAGCAATTCCTCCGCGAAATTGCCCTACAAGGGCGTTAGCAAATCGAAAAATACGTTCAGTAACACCGATATAATTCATCAATCGGCCAAGGAGAAGGTAAAACGGAATAGCTAACAAAGAGAAGCTATTGAGACCAAACAACAATTGGTTGCTAATAGTTCCTAGATTAAATCCTCCCCCGAGAGGGGAAACCATTACAATAATACTGGTTATACCCATTGCGACTGCGACGGGGACACCAACTGCATATAGTGCAAGTAGCACTCCAAGGAAGAGCGTCGCTACTACTACTAATTCAATCATCTTTTACCTCTTTCGTTGTCCTTGAACGATTATCGACCAATTCTTCTAGATCATACCTAGTTATTGAGATTTCATATGCGCCCATGCAGAGGAATCCGATGCAAATTCCTGCGTAAATCATGCCCGATGTAACAAATGTAGTCCCTGGTAGACCAGTGTTGATATTGCTTATTGCAGCAGCTCCTGTTGCCCATACTGCAACTAACACAAACACGATAATGATTAGCTGTATGGCTATCTTAAGTACTAAGTGTGCTGTATGATTTTTTACCTCTAACTTTTCCAAGACAAACCGTATACGGATATGTTCTCGATTCCGGGATGCAACAGCAGCACCGAAGTAAGTACCAACGATTAAGACAAATCGAGCTAGCGCCTCAGTCCATCTTAACGCAATCCCGAAATCAATTACTCGCACAAAGACTTGTATTGATGCTAAGACAACTGTCGAAATGAAAAATAATGTTCCAGAATATAGCACTAACCTATCAAATACGCTAGATTTTTCCAGACCTAATGATTGATCAATATCCATGGAAGATTGATCTATATATCCTGAACTTCGTCATACGAGCCAACCCAGGCACTTTCAAACCAGTCTTCTATCGCAGGTTGTGCATTTTCCCTAAATGCCTCTACTTCCACATCCTCAACTATCTCCATCCCTTCATCTGCTAGTTCATCCATGCGATCCTCTTCCCGGTCTTCTGCAATCTCACTCGCCTCATCTGTTGCTTCTTCGGCGAGTTCGAGAATCAGGTCCTGTTCTGATTCATCCAGTCCTTGGAACACATCTTCGTTGAGGTACAATAAGCCCACCTCTAACAAGTGTTCAGTGAGGCTGAGGTAATCTTGAACCTCGAATAAATTGAACGAGTATATCTGTTCCACGTCTCCCTCAGATGCATCAACGGTTCCTTGTTGAAGAGCGCTATACAACTCATCGAGAGGAACCGGTACTGGATCAACTCCAACAGCCTCGAAGATGTCTCCACGCGAGTCAATTCCATCATATCTGAGATTGATACCACCTAAGTCATCAGGTGTACGAACGGGGACGTTCGACGTAAACTGCCGCCACCCTCTATAGATAACATTACCTATGCGGCGCTGGTTACCTGCTTCGATCAATTCTTCATTCTCACCATCCATGAGATCAGAATCCATTACACGAAGCATGTGATCGAAGTCCTCGATCACATACGGTCCCCCCATAAAGAAGGAATACTCCGGAATATAGATTGTATGAGGTAGAGCCCCTCCAGCGGACCCCTCTACGCTACCTTCACTAACCAATTCCGCAATTTCATCCTCAGCGCCATACGAACCGCCGGCAGAGACGTCTACCTCAATGTTTCCATCCGACTCTTCCTCGACTAAGTCCCCGAAAATTTCGGCAGCTTCAACGTTGATATGACCTGGCTCAAATGAACTAGCCAGTGTTATGCTAGTCGTGTCATCTGTCACATCACCTAAACAGCCTGCCAGCCCTGTTGTGGTTACTGCTGCTATACCGGATTTTGCAAGAACTCCTCTTCGCGTGATCTTCTCTTTCATGCGTCTTGTTACCTCGACACTGAACGCGATGATCTACCATTAAATAAAACCATGGATGACGGAACTCGTTACTCATTTCTACTAGTTATAGTAATATGTTATTCTCTACCCGAACTCACCAGTAATGATGAAAATATATAAACTAAATCAGTTATCGATCAATGTCGTTACGGGACCATCAAACTGAAGGATAACCGATTGAGCGTTGTCACCAAACACAACTTTCCCCGTTGGAGATCGGCGCTCACCGACGATAAATATATGATCACAATCCATATTAACCGCAGTGTCTATAATAATATCTGGTAGTTTTCCTACTCTTCCTATCGATTGATAACTGACACCATCAACGATATCTGAAGCAAGAGCATCAGCTGTAAGCCGCAATTCTTCTGTAATGTCGTCAATACTATCTATTTGATTACTGTTTCCACTCTGAACCTTTCTTTCCAGGCTGCCATCATACCGTTTCTCATCAAGGACCTGCAAGACAACTAGCTCCGCATCAATTCCTGCAGCGAGAGTAGCCGCTTCTTTTAATAGCTGTCGACCCACTTCTGAATCCTCCGCTACGACAAGAGCACGTTCCATACAAATGCTAATTATACCTCGTATATATATCTAACTGGGAATTCGAAATATCTACGATGCGATCGAGGAGTCTATCTCTATAGATAGTGTTCCCTCTGATGAATGATATAATGTAATAGAAGATCGGATCTACAAATACAGATTATGATAATTAGTCACAATATCGGAGAGCGCACCCCTGATTCAAAGCGAATTCTGATAATTATACAACATTCCAATATCGATCATTTCGCAAGGCAATCTGGACATGATACCGTCTAAGTCTCAAGTCTCTGAGTGCTACGTCTACGATATGGCTATGAACACCAACCGATAATAAATAGACTCAGCCCAGAATAGCTCCCGCCGGTGAGACGTATAACTCAATGTTCTCTCTGGAATCTCTCGGAGCTCAAGTAGCGCTTCTTGAAACTCGACGCTCATTAAGAGTAGGAACCATAATAGCTACACGATACTCTCAGCGCAACCTAGTCTTGAGAAGCAACGTTCAGAAAGGCGTTAATCCCACATAGACTCTGTCTCGTCGGTAGACATCAACAAGAATTGGTCCATCCGAGTTGTGTTGTACGCAGCGAGATCGTATCGATTCCGGTCGCTTCGATAAGTATGTACTCGTAGAATGCCGAGATCAGTGAGAGTACTTGGAAGCTGACCGAGGATCTGTGGCTGGAATGAGGGGTCGTCCCACGTCGAATGTAACTGTTTTGCTGACGCGTAGTTCCGAGTCAATTGTAGGTACGTGGGCGGAAATCGGATGCGAGCGAGCTGATAGAAGGGCGAACAGCCAACTATATGTATGGTTCTTTCTGAGTTCAACTCAGCCGTGATAGAGAATGTCGAACAGCCAAACTGACGCAGAGATCTCAGAGAGCATGGACAGTACTGAAACGGATGAGTGGGACCCGATACGCACAACTGGCCGATGGACGTTTCACCTGAAAGCTCATCTACTAGTTCTCGGTATCGTCATCGCCTCGGAAGCTATCGGGACACTCGAATACCCAGTCGGACCAGCTGCGGTGATCGTGCTACCGATGTTGTATGCCGTTATATTCGGGATGCTGATCAGTTTCAGGGTCCTCGGCGCCTACATCACATCCCTCCGCCGAATTGCCCCGAAAGAAGTCAGTGCCATCAGTACACCACTGATTCTGATCAGCCTCATGCCACTCGGGGTGCGCTACGGAACGTTAGTCGCCCCAGCATTCTGGGACATCATCGAAGCCGGACCCGCGTTCCTCCTCCAAGAGATCGGCAACCTCCTAACGATCTTCATCGGGCTTCCAGTCGCGTTGCTTATCGGCCTCAAGCGTGAAGCGATTGGCGCAGCTGTCAGCGTCGCTCGAGAACCGGTATACGGTATCGTCACAGAGCGGTACGGTCCGGATTCACCGGAAGGGATCGGTGTTCTAGGTAATTATCTGATCGGAACGTTCATTGGAACGATCTTTTTCGGGATTCTCGGCGGACTCGCACCACTCACAGGTCTACATCCGCTATCGCTCTCGATGGCATGTGGGATGGGGAGTGCAAGTATGATGACTGCTTGCTCTGCCTCGCTCGCCCAAGTCTCGACAACGGTCGCCGAAGAACAGATCCTCTCGTTCGCAGCCACAAGCAATCTCCTCACCAGCTTCACCGGCCTATGGGTCGTTCTGTTCATCGGACTGCCGTTGATCAACGTGCTCTACGCGAAACTCTACCCGATCCTCGGAGGTGATGACTGACATGGATCGAGCGACCTACGCGATTGAGTCACTGAAGATGCTGATCATCGTCGGCATTATCACGATCATCGGGAACACCGTTGGCTATGGGATCGGCATCATCGAAGCGATTCCAGGCATGATCATGATCATCGCAATTGGACTAGTATCGTTAGTGCTAGCACGAGAAGTCCCAGTCAACTTTCCTGGAATTGCGTGGGCGATTCTCATTGCAACCATCTTAGCCCTCCCGTTCTCACCGGTCCAAGGCCCGTTCTTGGAGTACACTGAACGGATCGACTTCTTGGCGACAGCCACTCCAATTCTGGCGTATGCAGGCCTCTCCGTCGCAATGCAAGCAGATCGATTGAAGCAGATCAGCTGGAAACTAGTAATTATCACGGTGATTGCAATGTTCGGGACGTTCGTTGGGTCCGCACTCATTGCAGAACTCATCCTTGACATGCAAGGAATCATCTAACACTAGCTCTCAGTTACCGTTATCGTACGTTTCCGAATTACCTATTCAGAGTTCGTGGTATGTTATACCGGCATACTAATTTCACTACGTCGGAACTGACTACATAGAATGCCAGACGAGCACGTTCGATCAGCCGACCCAGATACCAACCAAGCTATCGAGCACGAAGAAGAGCTCCAACAAACGAGTCTTATGATGATCGCTTCTGAGAATATCGCCACCCCTGCTGTTCAGGAAGCGCAAGGAAGCGTTCTGACGAACAGGAATGCACTTGGATATCCGGGTTCACGTCTCTATCCTGGCGCCGAGAACATCGACGAGATTGAATCGCTAGCAATCGAGTACGCGAAAGACCTTTGGGGGGCAGATCACGTCAACGTTCAGCCACACAGCGGTTCGCTCGCGAACCTTGCTGTCTATCTCGCAGTGCTGGAACCGGGCGATACGATCCTCTCCCTTGATCCGAGTGACGGCGGCCATATTACGCACGGATCCGATCTTCATGTGAGCGGTGATCTCTACGACACAGAGTACTATCACTTGGATACTGATACCGGACGTCTCAATTACGATGAGATCGCACAACGAGCCGAAACAGTCGACCCGGATATGATTATTTCAGGGTACTCAACGTACCCACGCGAGATCGATTGGCAGCAAATCCAAGAAACTGCGGATACAGCTGATGCATACCATCTGGCGGATATCGCTCACCTGTCCGGGTTGATCGCTGCAGATCGCTATCCATCCCCGGTTGGTGTCGCGGATTTCTGTACCGGTTCGACATACAAAACGATCCGAACGGGACGGGGCGGGTTCATACTCAGCGACGAAGAGTACGCAGAAGCAATCGATACAGCATTGTTCCCGCGATTACAGGGTGGGGCGGCGATGCCGAATATTGCTGGGAAAGCAGTCGGCTTCGCAGAAGCACTCAAACCGACGTTCACCGAGTATATCGACCGTGTCATCGCGAATGCGCGTTCACTCGCAGCGTCTCTCTCGGATCACGGAATACGTGTTATGACCGATGGAACGGACACACATATCGTACTGATCGATCTGCAGGAGTCCCACCACAACATCGCTGGATCTGAGGCTGAACAGGCTCTAGAAGCAGCAGGTGTGATCGCGAACAAAGCGTCAGTTCCGAACGATCCACGGCAGCCATCCGACGCAAGCGGTCTTCGATTCGGGACGACGAACCTCACAGCGCAGGGGTTCACCGAGAGCGATATGGAAGCCATCGCAGAATGGATTGTCCGCGCCCTCGATAATATTCGAGAGGAACACGAATTGGAGCTGATCGCAACCGAAATCGAATCCCTGTGTCAGACATACCAGTGAGTAATGGGCGTCAATCGAGCTGGGTTGTGAGGTATTCCGTTAGCACGTGAGCCGCATTCTCAACGTCAGCGACCGGAACGAATTCGCGTGCTGAATGCGCGATTGGCTGATCACCGTCGCTAATCCGTCCCGGTCCAAAGACAACGACCGGGGCGTACGGAGCGAAAAAGGCTGCCTCTGTCGCCGCGTCAAACGGTTTGATCGCCGGCGTGAATCCGGTTTCAGCTTCGGTATGAGACTGGAACGAAGCGACGAACGGATCCGAAGAGTCTGTTTTGAACGCGGCTAGCGAAGATCCGTTCTCGTAGAGGTCTACGGTATACTCACAGCGGATACCATCGAGAGCTTGCTCGATGGTCGAAATGGCTTCCTCACGCGATTCAGCGGGGACGGTTCGGTAATCGACGACGAATTCCGCGTGATCTGGGACCTGGTTTGGACGGTTCCCACCGCGAATGATCGTTGGCGTGAAACTGTTCGTCCCCAGTAGATCATCGGTTAGCTGTGGGAGACGTTCGATACGAGCAATTGCAGCTGCAGCACAGCGAGTTGCATTGACACCGCTTTCAGGTGTTGCACCATGGGCAGATTCACCAGTAAGGGTGACAAGAAGGTCATAGTGCCCGCGAGCTGCCGGACACACATCTAACCCGGTCGGTTCACCAACGATTGCAAAGTCGATATCGATCCCTTCGGAGAGGTAGTTGTAGAGGCCTTGCTGGGTAGTCTCTTCATCCGGTGAGATCACGAGCTCGACGCTACCGGCTGTCGGTTCCACTGCGGAGAATGCACTCATCATCGCTGCGAGACTCCCTTTCGCATCGGCTGCTCCACGTCCTTTGATACGACCACCATCCCGTTCAAACTCGAGATGAGGAGAGACGACGTCCATATGCGTGTTGAGCAGGAGTGATGGTCCCGGTTCATCGCCTTCCTTCCGAGCAATGATACAGCCGGTAGAATCGAGGTCAGCGTCACTGAGTTGATCCAGAATGAAGTCCTGAATACGGGCGATCTCCGAATCACTTTCAATTTTGATGAGCTGTTCCAGAAGCGTGATCGGATCCATGCGTACCACCAGTTCTCACGCTTCCATTATAACATCAGTTCTCGAAGCGCTCACCACGAGCCGAAGTATTCGCGAAGTTCCGTCATGCTCTCCGTTGCCTCCAGCGCCAACAGGAGCTTGATTCGTGCCTTGTGAGCGGGTAAATCCTCGCCACTGAGCGCACCGTGATCCTGCAGTGTTTGCCCACCACCATCTCCGTAGATCGCGTTAAGTGTGCCTGCATACGTCCGCGACGTCACAACGACGGGTATGCCACTATCGACTGCATCCCGGACAGCATCACTCAACGTTTCGCTGGTATTCCCGAGGCCGAACCCATCGAGAACGAGTCCATCATCGCCTTGTTCGATTGCAACCCGGATCTGCCGGTCATCCATTCCCTGTCCGGAGGAAGCGATTGACACCGTTTTATTTGGACGGAGCGCGGGAAGCGACGCAGAGTAGCTCCTCGGCTCGCGGAATAGTCGCGCGTCGTCGCGTGTAAATACCGCAACCGGGCCTTTGTCCGGTGATTCGAATGTCTCTAGCTTGCTCGAGTGCGTCTTCGTTACATCGCGGGCTGCATGCAGTTCCTCGTTGAAAGCGATGTAGACACCGCTACGAATCTCCCCGTGTGTCGCAGCCCGGAACGAGGTTATGAGATTCGCAGGCCCATCTGTACTCACTTCATCCGGCCGACGCTGGGCACCAGTGAAGACAACCGGGATGTCGAGATCTAACGCTAAATCCAGGTGGTACGCCGATTCTTCCATCGTATCGGTACCGTGAGTTACGACGATACCGTCAGCGATGTCCTCAACGTCGCGAGCGGCCTCGCCGAGATCGGCGACGTCACTCTGCTCGAGATTAAAGCTCCCCAGTTGCGTGACTTGATCAACGAGGATCTCGTCAGCATAATCGTTTAGCTCGGGCACTGATTCGATCAGCGCGTCACCACTTTGAGACGGGGATGCCCCTCCCTCTCCAGGGGTGCTTGCAATCGTCCCGCCCATACTCAGTACTTGCACGACGGTCCCATCATATTCCGATAGTTCGGCCTCTTCCGCCTCGTCTTCGGTCCCTCCAGCAGTACTGCTTGTGAGTCCTGCGCCACCGGTAATCCCCATCATTTGCATGAATGATCGTCGTTTGAAGTCATATGAAGCCATCCATGAGTCATGGGAACAGTAGTCATAATAACGATCAGGGTACCTGCAAAGAGGGCAATGCTCATCGAGAACCGATCTTCGAGAGAAGAAATCTAGATTTCATAAATCTAGATTTCCAAATTCGATAGTTCTATACGAGTATAGAGTCACAGTGTTGCATGGTCGGATTTGTTGATCGAGACGAGGAACTCGATCAACTTACAGAGTGTTACGAGTCCGAGACGGCGGAATTCGTCGTAATTTACGGACGTCGTCGGCTCGGGAAGAGCGAGTTAGTCCGACAATCCATCGCGGATCGGAACAATGCGATCTACTATCAGGCGGTCGAATCCACTGCGCAGAATCAACTCGAGCAGTTCGTCGACACTGCAACCGCGCAGTTCCCGTCACTACGGAACGTTCGTCGAGACTGGGAAGCACTGTTCGAAGCGCTTGGTGAGGAGGATGCTATCGTCGTTATTGACGAGTTCCCGTTCCTCCTCGAGGAAGACGAGTCCCTCCCCTCGAGAATTCAGCGCGTCTGGGACACGCAGTTACAAGAGACCGGCATGACGCTCGTTCTCGTCGGCTCATCGATCAGCGTCATGGAAGAGAAAGTTCTGTCCGGGAGTGCACCGCTGTATGGCCGTCGGACCGCGACGATTGATTTGAAACCGCTCTCGGCCAGTGATGCACGTCGATTTTTCCCGGAATATAACCCCGAGACGGCGATCACGGCATGGGCGATCTATGGAGGAACACCGCATTATCTCCAGACCATTGATCCTGATCAGCCATTAGCAACGAACGTTCAACAGTCGATTCTCTCCGAGCGCGGGCTCCTGTATACGGAACCGGAATTCCTGCTTCGAACTGAACTCCGGCAACCGAACACGTATTTCAGTATCCTTCGGGCGCTAGCACACGGCCGCCGAACACCGAACGAGATCGCAGGCATGGCCGGTGTGGAGTCCCAATCGCTTAGTACGTATCTCCAGAAGCTCCGTCGGCTGCGTCTCGTTGAACGACATATTCCTGTAACAGCATCACCGACTGCATCGAAACGGGGTCGATATCGTATCGCTGCACCGTTGTTCCGTTTCTGGTTCCGGTTCGTATACGGGAATCAAGATCGACTTCGAATTCTCGGAGAGAACGCGTATGACGAGTTCGTCGCACCGGAGCTTGCGGATCATGTGAGCCCGTTGTTCGAGCGGCTCTGTCAGCGCGCGCTGCCACGGCTTGTCGACCGACGGTTCTCCAATGTCGGTCAGTGGTGGTTCAAACAGCACGAGCTGGATGTCCTTGGGCTGAGTGAGGAGGGCCTCGTGGCTGGTGAGTGTAAGTTCACGTCACAACCGGTGAGTGAAGGTGTACTTTCGAACCTCGAGCAAACGACGTCGGAAGTACGGTGGGCAGATGAACCAGCGAACACTCAACCGCTGTACGTCTTATTTAGCCGCTCTGGGTACACCGATGATCTCACACGTGCAGCTAAATCTCGAAACGATGTCTATCTCTACGATCTGTCTGATGTACTCTCTGTTGTATAATCAATATCGAGTTCTACTGGCAGGATATTGCCGTTGAATAAGATAGTATGAACCGCGCGGCTTCCTCTGGTTCAATATCGATTATTGTCCCGTTGTAGGGAACCACGTTCGACTCGGTCCGAGATCTGTATCCAGCCGCATCGATGAGGCATTACAAGCCATTTGTCTCTGCCTGCTCAGAGGGAGGTGTATGAGTGAAAACAATTGGTGACTACCACTGGTACAGCGCCAGCATGGGGTGTATCCTTTCTTTTCCGCACCTATTTCGGCGAGGCGGTCACTACAGACAGAATGCCAATTGCCAATAGGGACTTAGCTGTCGCTATGGAAGGGGCATAGAGGCGCTATGGAACTCCTCTGGTCACTATACACTCGGATCAAAAAATTCTGGTAGACATACACCTATTCCCCTGGAGAGAGTAGTACGCCGTGGATCATGGGAGATATTGACGTAGCCATCGGTGTCGATGCTGACTGTGTCGCTGGTTGGCTAGGCTCGTACGGGGGCGAAGATTCGCCAGCGGATCTGTCGCGGGGCTTGTCCGCTGGGAACGAAGGAATTCCTCGAATGGTGCAACTATTCGAGGATGAGGATATCGATACCTCGTGGTATATCCCTGGACACACAATCGAGACGTTCCGTGAGGAAGTGCAAGCTGTCGCGGACGCCGGCCATGAGATCGGTGTGCACGGCTATTCTCACGAGAATCCGACTGACCTTTCTCGAGAGCAGGAAGACGAAATCCTCCAGCTCTCGAAGGAGCTGGTCGAGGACGTAACCGGACAGGAGCCGGTCGGCCATCGAGCGAGTTGGTGGGAGTTCAGCGAGAATACTCCGGAGCTCGTCGAAGAGCATGGTTTTCTCTATGATAGCAGCCTGATGGAACGCGAGTTCGAACCGGGCTGGATGCGCAAAGGCGATAGCTGGGAGAAGATCAAATACGACCAGGATCCCGAGACGTGGACGGAACCCTATCAGTACGGGGAGGAGACCGATATCGTTGAAATCCCGATCAGCTGGTACCGTGACGATATTCCCGCGATGTTGTTCATCAAGCAGCCGACCTATCATGCTGGCTATAAGGATCCGGAGATGATGTATGAACAGTACTACAAGAAGCAGTTCGACTACCTGTACAATCGGCGGGGTGCCGGCGTCTATACGTTCACGATTCATCCGGATCTGCATGGACTCCCGCATATGATCCCGCACTTAGAGGACTTCATCAAGTACGTTAAAGGGCATGAGAACGCAGAGTTCAGAACTCTCGAAGATATCGCACACAAGTACAAAGACGACCCGTCGGTCTACGAATCCGAGGGCCGGTACATCTAATCGATGAACTCGTTTCTATAGATGCTCTACTTCTGAATCGAGGGACAGCTGTTCAAAGGTAGTTTGGTGGTTACTACTCGTCTCTAGTAGGGAATTAGGTTGAAAGGATGTGGAGCGAATGCGTCCGCTTCAGAGTTTGAAACGGCTGTAACGAGCCGGGAAAGAGATTTGAACTCTTGACAGACTCCTTACAAAGGAGTTGCTCTGCCAGGCTGAGCTACCCCGGCACTAGCAGTTTCTCGCTACCTCAGTAAAAAGAGTTCTCTCTTCGCAATCGGTGATAGGCGAATGCAATTGTGAGATCCCAATATCCGGGGAAGACGCCGATCCCTCGATCACACAAACTGGTCAAGGACTTTGTCCAAGACCAGTGTGGTTGCCTCAGAATGCAGATACTGGTTTCGGTTTCCACACTGTGAATCCATGATGCAGGCCGGACACCCATTCGTACCCTCACACTCACACTGTACAACTCGATCCCGAGTCCGGCTAGCAATTGTATCAAATTGCTCGTAAATACGTTTGCTGAATCCGAGTCCACCTTCCACCGCGTCATGAATAAACCAGGTCGGCACACCAGTCGTCGCATGAACGGGCGTGCTCAATCCCCCAAGATCCGACTTATCCATCCGCAACTCCAACGGCGTGAGTTTGATCATGCCATGCTCGGCACCATGCAACCCACCACCGAACACCTCCATGATCTCCCCGTCGGTCATCGAGGCTGCGTCCACATCCGCAACTCCCTCGAGAATCGTTGTTTGGAACTCCGAGGGTAGCTCGATCCACACGAGATGCGTATTCAATTCGATTGGGGGTAAACCAGTGGGCTGTAGCGGAGTGCTCGCAGTACCTGTCTGGATCTCCTTGCGCTGATAGTGCGTATAGTGTATCTCAACCGTTCCCATCCCCCACGAGAGCCGATAGCCGTTTCCGAGATCACGCGTAGCTTCGGGCCGCAGGTCTCGAATCGTTTTCTCGGAGCTCGTCTCCGTATACTCGTTTGTCTGCACCTCCTGGACGGTGATATACGGATTCGGAACGTCCTCGACGAATTCGACGACCTCGTACTGAACACCGCTATGAAGGAATAATGCACCCTCGTGGTGATCACGGTACGCTCGCTCCCTATCGAGCGGTTCCATATCGATCTCACCACCAGAGCACCGAACATCGAACTGCGTGTTCGATGTCGTGTACATCGAAATATCCGACTGAGGCCGAGGCCGGCCGGTGTATCGGACGCTACGCGAAAGGTCGCCAGCTAGCCTTCCAGCGTCCGACCACATCTTCACAGCACGGTCGAGCCGCTCTCCATCGAACCAGTCCCGATCCGCAGCCGTTAACGGCTGTTCGTCGGCAGCGCAGAGAATATGTTGAGCGTACACGGGGTTGTTCTCGAGGCCGATAACGGCATCCTCGATTGCATCTGCGAGGACGTAGTCGGGATGATCGAGGATGTACTGGTCGATAGCGTCAGCCCGAGCGACGAACACGGACAACGCATCGGCGTCTTCACGACCCGACCGACCCACCTGCTGCCAGAACGACTGGCGGGTTCCGGGATACCCCGTCAGGATCGTCGCGTCCATCGACCCGATATCGATACCCAGTTCCAACGCGTTTGTGGACGTCAGTCCGTCCAGTTGCCCGCTTTTGAACTGGTACTCCGTGCTGCGACGGGTCTTCTTTCCGAGCCCTGCATGATACGCCTCCGTACGCAGATGTCCGGATTGCGGATGGGTACGTACAGCAGAGTCGGCGTACTTCGCGCCGAGTTCCGCGTTCTTCCGGCTGCGCGTGAACATCAGGGTCTGGATGCCGTGCAGCCCGAGATGAGCAAGGAGCGAACTCGCCTCTCGGACAGGATTCGTCTGTGCCGAATAGAAATCCTCGATATCAGCATCCGGATCGATCTCCTCTTCATCGACCGGAGGCTTCCAGAAGGCGATGTCCCGCTTCGCCTGTGGCGACCCGTCGCCATCGACGACTGTGAACGGTGCTCCGGTGAGGCGTTCGGAGTGCTCGGCAGGATTGCCGATTGTTGCGGACGTACAGACGAGCCGTGGATCCTGCTCATAATACGCAAGGATCCGCCGAAGTCGGCGAATCGTCCACGCGACGTGCATCCCATGAACGCCCGTGTACGTATGGGATTCGTCTATCGCGATGAGCTCACAGTTCGCTAAGAACGATTTCCAGCGGGGATGCTGACCGAGATAGACGTTCACGCCAGCGAAGTTCGTGATGATGACATCCGCGGTCTCGCGGATCTGCTTGCGGTGATCCTGTGGGGTATCACCGTCATACACCCGTACCGAGATGTCGAGGCCGAGATCGCTGAAGAACGCGGTGAGCTCCTGCTCTTGATCTCGTGAGAGTGCTTTCGTCGGATAGACCAGGAGCGCTGTTGCGTCTGGGTTGGTGAGGTGGTTTCTCGCGGCTTGTAACGCGTACACGAAGGTCTTCCCGGACGACGTTGACGTTGCAACGCAGACGTTCTCGCCTGCGGTGAGATGCTCAAGCGCCTGTGCCTGATGTACGAACAGCTCACCGACCGCTTCACGAAACCGGGCCGCGAAATCGTCACGGAGGACTGTAGACGGATCAACGTACTCGCCGTCGACAGCACGGATCGTTTCCGCATGTTCCAGCTGGTCCTGATACTGGGGGACCGTTTGGGCAAGCCCGTGTGCCGTGATCGGGTGTTCCGATGTGTTTGAGTCTGGACTCATCTCTGTATCACCAATCCGAGAGTGTTCCTTGGGTCGTCGATTCGTCGATATCGCGTGAGTGCGATCCAGTTGAGACGATCCGGCTACTTGCTTCGAGTGCTTCGTAAATGGTAGCGAGTGCTCTCACGTCGTCTTCGCAGTAGGCTTTGAACTGCCCCCAATCAGGTTCCGCCGCTGGTGACCGGTCTCTCATCCACTGTTGATACGCGCGGGCGACTGCAGCGCCGGTCAATCCGGTCTCAGTACGTTCATAGCCGAGAGCGGCTGCAACGTCCTCGAGCTTGTTCGTTCGACCGGGGAAAATCGCGTTGCCGTCCTCAACGGTCCACTGATATGGATCGAACCGATAGGTACGCTGCCAGTCGTCTTCGTACTGCGGGCAGTACTCGATGATGTGGTCATGAATGACCTGGAAATCGAACGTCCAGCCGTTGTACGCGACAAGCGGTCGATGGCTCGCGTTTGCTAGATACCAGAGCATGAAGTCCTCAATCGCCTGTCCCGGTGCGTCAGGATCCGTCTGAATGAATGAGAGATACTCCCCGTCCTGTGCTGATCCGTCAAGCATACCGATCAGCCACGTGATCGTCGGACTCAGACCATCGGTCTCGATATCGATATAGACTGGCTCACCATGGGGTAACGTCTCTTCGGACTCACGAACGATTTCACCGCGAGCGATAGCTTGTGCACTCTTCTGGATCCGTTCTGCGGTAGCCCGGCCAAGACCCTGGACATCAGTGAGCGTACTGGGTTCGGCATTAGCGACTTCAGCACGCTCTGTGAACCCCGCCTCTCGAAGGTGTCGGGCGCGTGTGCTACCAACGCCATCGAGTGCCTGTAATCCGAGTCGAGTGGGCTGTAGCTGCTCTGTGAGAACGCGTCCATCAGTGCGACAGTGAAGCGTGGTTAATGGCGTTCCTGCGTGGCCAGCGTCGCCACCACTGCCGATGATCGTTAGGTCATTCCATTCGCGTCGATAGTTGGCCGGGAGCTGGGTTGAGATATGCCGATAGTCACCATGCAGCTGCTCGTGAGTGAAGGGCTTGCTGTACCCGTTGTGGCCAACGAGTGTTGTCGAGAGCGTCGTCGTATCGATGTTCAACTCGAGTAAGTTACTGAGGACGTAGATCGGTTCCTCCGTATCAAAGACCTCCTGTTCGTATTCCGGCAGTCGTTCGAGCGCCTCTACTGTCGGCGCGAGAACGAGCTGAACGTCGTTGAGGAGCTGTGGACCGGTCGTGGGCGTTCGCCCTGCTGGCTGGAAGATCATGGTGTCCGCCTCGGTGCAGCGCCGGAGAACGCTCGCAGCACGGGGCGCTGAGGACGTACCTGAAAGCAAGACGAGATGTGGATCAGTGTATGTGAGCCAGTCGTCGAGCTCGGTTGCCGTTGCCTGCTCGACGAAGAGCGGTGATGTGCATGCGATCCGGGCGGCTGCAACCGAAGATACCATAGTAGATGTTGGTCGCTATAACCCCTACAGCGGCTATGGTCTTGAGTCTGCGGCTACTAATGTGAATGGACCGAACAAGAGACTCGTTCGGAATCTCAGGTATATTTGTTTGTCATAAATTAGTATAAAATAAGAAGCGATAACGATCGGGGAGGGCTGTGAACAGTGCTATAGAAAAAGTAGCCATAGTATCCACCGGCGTGTGCAGCGATAGCGTTTGACACAATAAGCTCGGAGGAGAGCGAGAAGGTAGTTAGAGATCGAATCACAGACGCGTGAGCGCTCTGGAACCCGTGATCCGGAGGGGCGTGATGAACCGGGCGAAACGACACCAGCGGTTAGTCAGGACATGGCTGAGGACGAATTGGGTGACACGGTGCACTGCTACGACGAGGAACTACACGCTGACTACCCGCGAGAACACGGAAAATCCACTAGCGAACTATCGCTTTGCTATTAGAGCAAGCGTTATGCATCACCGATTTCTGAAAGACGAGCACGGATATCCTCTGCATCGGCATCGGAGAGTGCCTCGAGGCCGAACTGTACGAGGAGGGGGTAGAAATGCCGATTTTTCTTGAAGTCGTTATGGTCGATCTTTCGAAGTTTCAGCTGGGACTCGAGATACGTATCCTCCATATCGTCAAGAACCTCGTCGGGAATGTAGATCGTTCGCCCGTTCCACTCCTCTTTGATATTCGTCCTCGTTTCCTTCGTTGTTTTCGTTTCGTTCGTTTCGGTAGTTTCGTTCGCCTCTTGAGTTTCGCTCGGTGAACCCGTTTCTTCTGTAGAAAAATCCTCCTCTTCGGTCTGGTCGTCCCCGTAGTTGCCTTCAATTCCGGAGGCATCACCCCAGCCATCGCTCATGCTTCTACCTCCACGGGAGCAGTCTTCTCGAAGGTTTCATCGAAGAGATCAGCGATATCGTTGAAGAGCTGCCGGGCATCCTGAACACGCTTATTGTCTTTGCTGAACCCGAAAACGGAGACCCCGTCGCCGATAGATTGGGAGAGATCCGTCCGTTTCGGTATCTCGAAGACGGGGAGTGAATACGCTGACTGGATCTCCTGAATCGTATCTCGGTGCTCTCCGTTCTGTTCGACGCGATTACAGATAATAGCGAGGCGGTTGATATCGCCGTAGGCTGGTTCAAGCGATCCCAGCTGTTTTGCAAAGATCTGGAGGCTGTTAGCGTTGAGTTTCTCGGGGATGACTGGAATGACCACGTTTCCGGTAGCAACGAGTGCATTGTCGGTGAGGACGTTGAGAGACGGAGGTGTATCGACGATAATATAGTCGTAATCCGTATCGAGTTCGTCGAGTACCATTCCTAGCCGTTCTCGGCTCTTCGGTGCCTCGAGTAACGTCTGGATGTTCTTGTTGTTCGCGAGCTTCTCGCTGGCAGGCAGGATATCGAACTCTTCGTGTTCGACGAGAATGTCGTTAACGAGATCCATCTGGTCGAAGTCCAAAACATCGAAGAGAGTAGTTCGATCGGTATCGTAGTATAGATCACTGTACCCAAGCGAACACGTGAGTCCGCCATGGTAATCGATATCGACGAGGAGAACATCGTGACCACGTGCGGAAAGCGCGCCACCGGTGTGGATCACGTCAGTGGTTTTTCCCGCACCACCTTTCTGATTCGCTACGGTAACTCGTGCAACACCCCTCTCGGCTGTATCGTTCGCTTTGCTCATTGAAGTTGTTTAGTTCGTTTTGGTAAATGCATTCGTTTCTTTCGTTTCTATCACTTCGTTCGGTTCGTTCAGTGAAGTATTTCGTCGGCACAGAGAGCGACCGAGGACTTAAAATTACTGCTCGTTACCCTCATCGATGTGAACTACATCGTTTTATTCACCCCATTCATTCTATTCGTTGTGTTCGTTCCATTCGTTTATCTATACGAAGCGGAGTGGGTATAGGGAGTAGTGATAGGCTCTCTTCGTGTAGTTCATTACCTTCATCGAGTTCGTTTCCTTCGTTTTGCTAGTTGGGCTACAGAGTATAGATGGAGTTCCAAGGTCAGCCAGAGCTAAGTCGTTACTATCGTTTCACTCATTCCATTCGTTTCCTCTGTAATGGAGGTGCCCAAATTACAACACGCCAATAAGTCACCACACCTTCACTGAAAAAGAAAGCAGCCAGCCTCAGAGGGGCTGATAGACATGGTAGCTTGTTAAGTGGTCGGGCATATACTGATAACGGCTATAGATACGCATTCGGTAGAGGTACGGCTAGCATTTCACTGAAAGCATCCGTCAAGATCGGAAGGTCGGGAGAGCTCCACAGAACCTCTTTGAGGAGCTCTACGAAGGCCAATGGGTCAGATCTCTGCAACCCGTTGGTAGTCGTCATCGAGCGCATTCGCGTCCTCAGGCAGTAGTGCAACCACGATATAGGAGGCGTACTCTTCGAGATACTCGACTAACTGTGCAATACGCTCAGAGTCGATCGCCTCCAAAGAATCCAGCAGGATGAACGGCATCTCCTCGTGGACGTCGTGGACGAGATAGCCCGCCAGTGCGAGCACCAGTCCAGTCACCTCACGCTCGCTCTCGCTTAGATGCGTGACGGAGTCCTCGTAGGTCGTCCCATCATCCGTTTGGCGTGTCACGTGCAACTCGAAGCTCGCATCATCAGTTCCTTCTGGATGACGGTATTCGAGCCAAATTCGCGCGAGATTCCCGTAATCGAGGAGTTCAACGACGGTCTCCATATGCTCGTTGAACGCCTCGATCGCCTCGCGCTCGACACGCTCGATGCGCGTTCGAAGCTCCTCGAGTTCCGCGTTGATCTCCTCGCGGCGAGCCTCGAGCTGCCCGCGCTTCTCGAGTTGGGATTCAAGCTCGGCGATATCATCCTCAAGTGCATCGCGCTGGCGTTCGAGTCGATCCCGCTTGAGCTCGAGTTGGGTAACTTCCTTTTGGGCTGCCAGGAGCTCCTCGTCGTTCTCGTCGGCTTCGACGGCTGATTCTAAATCACCGATCTCCTCGATCAGCTCCTCTCGTTGTGATTCGAGCTCGTCGATCCGATCGGTTCGATCGGCGAGTTCCGATTCGGTCGTCTCGAGTGTCCGTTCGAGTTCGGCACGCTTGTCTCTCGTTGTGGCGTGGTCTTTGCGCTGAGCTTTGAGCTCCTCAAGCTCTCGGTTGAGTTCGTTGCGCCGTTCGACTTTCTCTTGGCGCAAATCCTGAAGACGCGAAACCGTCAACTCGATCTGATCGGTGTCGACCTCTGAGCCGCAGGTCCAGCAGGTGACCTCGTCCGATTGGTCTGCGACCAACTGATCAGTTACTGACCCACCATCCGCTTCCGGCTGGGTTGCCTCTTCGTTGCCGAGAAGATCAGTGACTCCGTCGTCTGTGATCTGTTCGTTGAACTGGATGACTGTTTGGAGCTGGGAGATGATCTCATCGAGTTCGCGTTTCCGACCCCGAATCCGTTCGATCTCACTGGCCAGATCGTCGAGCTCGTCCTCATCAATCGTCGGGAGCTCCTCAAGCTCCGTTTCGAGATCGGTGTGTTCGTCCTCGAGCGAAGAGACGCTTTCCCGTTCAGTTTCGAGGTTATAGGTGACGTCCTCGAGCTGGGACTGTGTTTCCTGCAGTTCATCGAGTTGATCCGAATCCGTACTCTCCGAATCGGATTGCTGGGCAGTCCGTAGCGTTTCACGTGCGTCTTCGAGATCCGTTTCGGCGTCCTCGAGCTGCGTTGTGACGCGTACGTGCTCTTCTTCCAGCGAACCGTGTTCACGCTCGGCTTCGGACAGTTCCGAGAGTTGGTTATCGATGCTGCGCTTTTCGGCCTGGAATTGGCTGATTCGGGCTTCGATCGCATCAATGTCGACTGGCCGGAGAATGAGCTCGCGGAGATCGTCGTTGTGGACGACGGCGCGGCGGGCCGGATTGGACTCAAGCAGGAAGGCAAACAGATCGGCCAGTTGTGGATCGTCGAGGTAGGGATCGCCGGCGAACGTAACGCCACCGCTCGTACGCGTCAGCTCGCGAGTATAGGTCTCCTCATCGAGCGCAAGCGAAACCGTGCCGTGGTCGGCGTCCCCTTTGAGCGATGCCCGGTCGCTACCGAGGGCCGCCATCAGCGATCGCAGAAACGACGTTCGGTTAGTTGCGTTTCGTCCCGCGAGGATCGTGACACCAGGAGTGAACTCGACTGAAGCAGTGTCGATACCACCGATATTCTCGACCTCGACGTCAGCGGTCATATTTTGAAGCGAAGGCATCGTATAGTCCTTCTTTTGGGCTAGTCTTCAATAAGGGTTCAGATGCCCGTTTTCCAGCGAATTCAACTGAACTCCGTTTTGAATAGGAGACACCATCTACGTACGCCGCTTTGCTCGCCCTCGCTTGGTGACACTTCGGATGTACGTTTCGTTCCCCTCCAGGGGATAGCGACTACTCTGGACTCCTTGTGCAACAATATTAATAAAAGGGCGCTCATTGTTGCACAAGGTAGAATGTCCCCGACTGCACCGTCATCGCTTCCGAACTACCTTGCCGACGGGCTTCCCAAACAGGACGACGAAACCCTGCGGAAGGTCCAAGAGTACGTGGACGAGTTGCTTACCACTCGTGAACAGCGTCAAAGTGAGCCAGTCACCGAAGACGAGCTCCCCGGGGATGCCTAGGTGCTTGAGAACGAATCAGATGGTGCTGTGTATCTCGAATATCGAACGTGCGGTGATGAGAGCTGCTCGTGTATGAGCGGCGAGAAACATGGCCCTACAAATATCGGGCCTATCGCGACGGAGACACCGTGCGGCGAGAGGATCTCGGCAAAGCATCCGGCAGTGATACGGACTGACTCGGCTATCACCAATTGGTGAGTTGACATTGCCTACGGAATCTACTTCGTATTGTTCCCCCAGCGACCGTGCGCTTCGGGCGCCCAGTCGTCAGGAATGACACGATCCGAATTCATGGGACAGACCGCCTGGTGTCCGTTCGCCGCCCGATCTGTCAGGAATGCTTTCCCACACCGTTCACACTCCGTCATATGGAATCCGCTGATAGTTGAAGCCCATCCATTTCAAGCGGATTGACACGCTTCAACGACGATCTCGGGATCGTCAACGAGTTCATTGACGGTATGAGCGCCCTTTCCTTTCCCGCGTCCTTTGCGTTCCTGCTCGATGAGCGAGAGAAATGCGAGTTCGGAGAGGAGGTCACGAACTCGACGCATCTTCAGCGGTTCAGTTCCTTCGCGCTCACAGACGATCTGATAGGCAGAGTGAATCTGCTTCGTAGGGATCGGTGGTTCGTCCTCAGAAGATTCCTGCATTCGAAGAGCAAGAGCCAGCATCAGATATTTTGAATGTGTCGGCTGTTTCGAAATCAGTTCCGAGAGTCGAGCCTGTTCCTCACGGTCATGCGCTTCATCGACGTACTTGATACGGACAGAATCATCACCGTGTTCGTCAGCAATTTCACCTGCATACCGAAGAATATCGATTGCCTTGCGGGCGTCACCGTGTTCGCGAGCAGCGAGCGCGGCCACCTTTGGGATTACGTCCCCCTCAAGGACGTTCTCGCGAAACGCATCCGCACGTGACTGAAGAATCGCCTGGAGTTGGGATGCATCGTATGGAGGGAAAACGAAATCACGCTCTGAAAGGCTCGATTTCACGCGCTCGTTCAGTGTGTCTTTGTAGCGAATCTTGTTGCTAATCCCGATGATACCGAGCGTAGAGTCATCGACTTTGCCTGCTTCCGCTGCACGTGAGAGCTGCATCAGAACGTTGTCGTCCTCAAGTTTGTCGATTTCGTCGAGAATGATAATGCCGACGTCCAGGCGGGCATCAAGTATGTCCCACAGGCGCCGGTAGTAGTCAGACGTGCTTACTCCGGAGTGGGGGACAGTTATGTCCGTTTCTTCCGGGTCGTTGAGCGATTCAGCGATAGTTCGAACTGTCTGTGTTTCGGTCGACTCTTGGAAACAATCAACGTACGCGATACCGATTCTCACGCCGTTTTCGGCGGCAGCGTCGGCAAGATCACGCGTGATGTATTTCGAACAAAGACTCTTGCCGGTTCCAGTTTTTCCGTAGATCAAAACGTTGTTCGGTGTTCCGCCTCGCTGTGCGTCCTTGATCGCTTTGGCGAGGCTTCGGAGTTCGTCGTCCCGTCCGATGATTCGATCACCTTCGGGGAGGTGGCTAACGCGGAGAAGCTCTTTGTCGGCGAAAATCGGATCGGGATTACCGAAGAATGACGTTGATTCGCTCATAGGGGGTTTCTCTCAGGGATGGGTTATGAACCTTTGCCCACCACAATGCCGCTGTAAGAGAGTTCACGAATTAGAGAGTACAGTAAAAACACTACTCACGAGAGATATAGAACGGGTTGATACCAATTCCACTGGTTAGGACCCCTCGTTGCCGCTGTAAACACCTGGACACACCCACCCCGGATTGCCGCTGTAAAGATTCGGAAGGGACCGCCACCAGAACAGAAGGACAACAGACGGACTGACATGGTAAGACCCCATATACAGCCCTCAGCTAGTGGGAGAGGTGAGCCTCCTTTTCGATTCTTCGACGGCAAAAGCGATTGCCGTCTCAGTATGGCAAAAGTGCAGTACGGTAGCGAACGACACCTTACCTAATAAATGTATTGCTAATAGTCGCCAGATAGATGTATTCTATAGAAAACGCTTCTCTCTATACTTCCTGTTCTGACCTCCCACCGGATACATCAGAGAGTTTTACAGCGGCAATCCGGGGTGGGAGTATCCGACCACTACCTATCTGTTTACAGCGGCAACGAGGGGTGCTGGTCCAGAAACGGGACGGGTCTTATTGAGATCTTACAGCGGCAATCCGGGGCTCCCCTACAAGAGAAGCTGAGCTGTTTTCGTCAACCTTGTGCAACAATATTGGTCGGAAAGAGCCAGTTGTTGCACAAGGTAGTATGCCACCTACTGTCTACCCCTTTGAGATACGCCTCAAATGCTCTTCTTCAGGACTTATCCCCGTGCCGTCCCAAATGTGTCTGATGGTCCACCGAGCGACATTTCAGAGCTTGAGGCGGTGAATCCTACATTGAGATCGTCGCGGACCTATTACGGGTTGCGTAGGAACGCAACGTGGGTCCGGGTAACGATCACGTTCGTCATATATCGTCTATGTCACTATTTGCACTTGTTGACTATTCGGGGTGGAGCTGGATATTCAGCCAGCCACCGATGATGGTTACGGAGCGGAGCATACGCGATTCACGTCCGTCGATCAGCCTAGTGATGTATGGTGAGTTCCGGCGGATCGGTAGTAGGTCAGAACCCGACTGCGTGACCGTCCCGCCGAGGCTCCGAGCCACCGATCAGTTTCCCATCTTCAGTGCGATAGATGAGCTGTGCACCCCCGTAATGGCCTGCATCAGGGACGAAGTACTCTTCTTCGGTGATCACGTCATGGCCGCGTTCCCGCAAGTCGTCGACCGTCCCTTCGGGAAGTCGTGAGGTTTCAAGCGTCACCTCGTGGTCTCCCATAAACCGGAATCGAGGCGCATCGATCGCTGCCTGTGGATTCAAGCCGGAGTCGACCATGTTCATGACGACTTGGGCGTGGCCTTGGGGTTGCATGTCGCCCCCCATCACGCCGAAGGACCCACGGAACTCGCCGTCTTCGGCAAGCATCGCTGGAACGAGTGTATGGAAGGGTCGTTTCCCCGGTTCGAGTGCGTTCGCATCGTCAGGATCGAGGCTAAACGAGAAGCCGCGGTTCTGCAGGGCGAACCCACCGACGACGAGCCCGCTTGCGAACGGGTAGTAGCCGCTGTTGATCAACGAAACGGCGTTACCATCTCCATCCACGACGGTGAGATAGACGGTATCACTCTGTCTGTCGGCCCGTGGTTCGTACTCTCCTACCGAGGACCCGATTTCGCTTACGCGATCGTTCGCATACTCCTTCGAGAGCATCGTCTCTATCGGGATCTGTTCGGCCTCTGGATCAGTGACGAACTCGTAGGCATCAGCAAAGGCGATTTTCACCGCCTCGATCATCCGATGGAGACGTTCAGGGTCGGTCGGGTCGTCACTAACGTCGAAGTTCTCGAGGAGGTTGAGTGCCTGTAAAGCAACGACACCCTGTGTGTTCGGTGGATGCTCGAGTACCTCCACACCACGATACTCGGTGGAAATCGGGTCTCCCCACGTACTCTCGTGGTTTTCCAGATCGGAAAGTTCCATCACTCCGTCGTGCTCTTGGACGATCTCGACGATTTCTTGTCCGAGATCGCCGCCGTAGAACGTCTCGATTCCGTCTTCGGCGATCCGTTCGAGCGAATCGGCAAACGCGGGGTTCGAAAACACCTCTTCCGGCTGTGGGGGTCGCCCATCAGGCAGGAAGGTCTCGGCGAACGAATCGAATCCTTCGACCCGCGGTGCGGCCTCTTCCCACTGTGCTGCAACGTACTCAGTGACCGGTACGCCTTGACGGGCGTACTCGATGGTCGGTTGGAACACGTCGGCGAGTTCCTGGGTACCATATCGGTCGATGAGTTGATGAAAGCCATCGACAGCGCCTGGAATCGTAACGGGAAGGCCCCCCTCCGCTGGGATCGTTGGTTCGCCGTCTTCGCTTTCGTCGATACGCTCACAGTAGGTATCGATATCCGCGGCGGCAGGTGCACGACCACTGCCGTTCAACGCTTTGAACTCCCCATCGAAGTGGGTTAGCGCGAACATATCCCCCGCGATCGAGGTCATATGTGGTTCGACGAAATTGAGCATCGCTGCCGTTGAGACGGCAGCGTCAGCGGCATTACCGCCGTTTTGGAGGGTCTGAATTCCGACCTGGGCAGCAAGAGGATGGCTCGTTGCGACCATGCCGTTTTGGGCCATGACGGCCGAACGCCGTCCAATGAACTGCCATGGGTAGTCGAACTCCGAGCCGCTACCGCCCTCGATGTTGAGTCCCTCATCAGTCGTGCTCGTACCGGTGGCCGCTCCGGCACCTGTCCCAACTGCCGTCGTTGCTGCCGTTGCCAGTCCGAGCTGTTTCAGAAACGTGCGTCTGTGTGACATGCGCCGTGTTGTACCGCCTGAATCCATGTAAACAATTTTGATGGTTAAAACATATACTAAGTGAATAGTATTCTATCTAATATTCAGCGGATGTACTGTCGATTATATAACAGTAGGTCAACAAGAGGGCCATAACAAACGTTCATCTCATTAGCGTACGATGATGTGTGTCTGAATCGCGTTCCTATATGCGCGGTATTATCTGGCATTTAGGGGCCACTTGCTAGCTATTACCAAGAAACTTCCTACGGTACTACTGGAATACCAGGCTGATCGAACGGGACTACGGTAGCTCAGCCTGTCGTGCTTGATCGGACCTCAATCGTCGTTGGGGAGCGTCTTGCCGGGATTCATGATTCCCCTCGGATCGATCGCGTCCTTGATACCGCTCATGACGTCGACGGCGTCGCCGTGTTCCTGGCGCATGAACTTTCGTTTCCCGATTCCGATCCCGTGTTCGCCCGTAGCGGTCCCGCCGAGTTCGAGTGCTTCGCTTACGATCGCGTCAGTCAGCTCCTGTACGCGATCCATGGCCGCCGGGTCGTCCGTGTCGACCACCGGCAGAAAGTGGATGTTTCCGTCGCCAGCGTGCCCGACACACGGCGTCAGTAGTTCGAGCTCGTCGCTGATCGTTTCGATCCGGCTCACGATGTCGGGATATCTCGAAATCGGAACGACGACGTCGCCGATGACTCCGACGGTCTGATCCGCGTAGTACTCACAGGCTGCCGGATACGCGTCTCGGCGTGCACGCCAGATCGTCTCGATGTCGTCAGTATCGGCTTCCGACCACTCGATGGCGTCATGGTCCTCACAGATCGTCCGAACGCGATCCATCTGTGTGCTGAGATCGCCGCTGTTGCCGTGGAGTTCGATCAACAAGAGCGGTGCAGCTGGAAAGTCGGCGTCATCGTTGTAGTCGTTGAGCAGTTCGACGAGCTGTGTATCCATGAACTCGAGTGCACCTGGTGTCAAACCTGATGCCATTATCGTCGAGACGGCCTGACTGGCAGCCACACTCGAGGGAAACGTTACGAGCGCAGCGTGTCTGTGCTGGGCGATTCCCTCCAGAGAGAGCGTCGCCTCGGTGATCACGCCGAGCGTTCCTTCACTGCCGACGAAGAGGTCCTTGAGGTTGTAGCCGGCCGTGCTTTTCGGGACGTCGCGACCGCATTCGATGATCCGTCCATCAGGGAGTACGACCTCCAAGCGTAGGACGTGGTCGCCGGTTACGCCGTATCGGACGGCATTGAGACCGCTGGCGTTGTTCGCGATCATGCCGCCGATCGTCGCGATATCGCCTGCAGCGATTCCCGGTGCGAACCGAAGGTTATGGGACGCGAGGGCCGCGTTCAGATCATCATAAACGACGCCCGGACCGACGACGGCTTGCAGATCGTCGTGGCGAACAGTGATCTCGTCGAACTCGGAGGTGTTGAGGACGATCCCACCGGCGACGGGGATCGGATTGCCTTCGATGCTGGTTCCCCCGCTCCATGGCGTTACGGGTACGGTACGGTCGTTCGCTTCGGCCAACAGCGCCGCGATCTCCCGTGTGGAGTCGGGCCAGACGACGACGTCGGGTCGGTGGGCCTCGTGAGGTCCCTCGTCTTTCGCGTGGGCGTCCAGAACGTCCTCGGCGGTGCTAACGCGGCCCTCAGTAACGACGTCGGTAACGAACGAACAGTCGTAGTCGTGATCGTGTCCCATCGTCTGTGTGGTATCTGGTGGTGGGTGACTAGCTGATAGGCGTTTGCATCCGTCCATCCGGGAGGAGGGTGTCGATCCTGGTATCGACACCTCGTCAGTCGGACTCGTGGATACTCGGCGCCGACGCGGAGTGTTCGTCCGTTTGGCGGGTGAAATACGTCGCGAGCGCAGGCCCCGTCACGTTGTGCCAGACACTTGCCAGAGCCGGGACGAGCGCCGTCAGGGGACTGAAGAAGGCGACAGCGATGGCAACGGCCAGCCCGCTGTTTTGCATCCCGACTTCGAACGCACACGCCCGCGCTCGATCCTCCGGCATGCTCGTGGTGTGTCCGACTCCGTAGCCCGCGCCCAGTCCCACTGCATTGTGAACCAGTACAGCCACGAGGGCGACGCCGCTTGCGGCGAGGATGTTCTCGACGTTGAGACCGACGATCGCAGCGACGATCGTGACGATCGCGAGCACGCTGATCGCCGGAAAGACGGTGAGACCGACTTCCGCTGCGGTGGGCGCGGTTCGATCCAGGACTTGCCGGATCACCACGCCCGCGACGACGGGAATGAGTACGATCAGGACGATCTCCTGGAACATCTCGGCGAACGTCACCTGGATCTGCTCGCCGGCCAGAAGGACGACCCAGGCAGGCATGACGATCGGCGCTGCGATCGTCGTCACAGACGTGATCGTTACCGAGAGGGCGACGTCCCCTTTTCCGAGATAGGTCATGACGTTCGAGGCCGTCCCACCCGGGGCCGCACCCAACAGAATCAGGCCGATTCCGACTTCCGTCGGGAGTCCGAGGCCAACGACGAGACCGTATGCTAGCGTGGGCATGATCACCCACTGTGCACAGGAGCCGATCGCGACGTCCCGTGGCCGTTCGATGATACGTCGAAAATCCGCCGGAGTGAGCGTCAGCCCCATTCCGAGCATGACGACCCCGAGGAGAATCGAGATATAGTCGCCGATCCAGGCGAACGTCTCGGGCGTGAGGAGGGCAAGAGCGGCAGCGGCCAGAACCCACACGACGAAGTATTTGCTGATGAATCGGCTGATCCGCTGGAGCCCGCCTCCTGTCGACATACCCCACACCAGACTGGTGGTTTGTATATACCCGTTGGATTCCGGTCGAGGTCACGACTCAGGCCACCCTCTGTCGATATTTGTTAGATTGAACGTGCTCTATGAGAATTCCGTACTATTGTATATCCTGCTTCGTTATCGTGGCTACGTGCTGTCAACCCATCACCAATAATAGGATTCGAATTGGTGGATAGGTTGGAATCGATGCCGAAGAAGTACGTGCCCGTATTAGTGTAATCGTGGTTAAAATAAATTATTATTTAACCAGCCCATGTTATTTCTTGAGAGGAAATCCAACGCGGGCAGAGCCGGCCCCGTTTCTTCTCACACATCATGAAACGACGCGCATTCATCAAAACAGGCAGCGTATCACTCGGGGCACTTACTCTCGGCCCCTCAATCGCTACAGCCAGTCCGATCCAGCGATTTATCGTTGATAGTCGAGGTTTTCAGGGCCGTGAAGACGTCGAAATAATCCACGAAATGCAGCCCGTGGATCTGCTCATTGTCGAGGGATCTGAGGACTCACTCGAAGCATCCCGGGCGGACTTCGTGCCAGATAGACGACACAGCCGCGGCGATCATCGCCCAGTCCGCCAAACCAGAGCTGATGATCTCCAGGAGAGCGAGGACCTATCTGCATATCAGTGGGACAAACACGACCAAGGTATTCCGGACGCTCACGAGACGACTCGCGGTGAAGGAACGCGAGTAGCGATCATCGATAGCGGGATTGCATCGGGTCATCCTGATCTGGAAGGCCAGGTCAATCTCGATCTCTCGAGGAGTTTCGCAGAGGACGACTACGGAATCGGGGAGCCCTATGCAGGGACCCACGGGACGCACGTGGCAGGAATCGTTGCTGCCAATGACGAGGATGAGACCGGTGTTGTCGGCTCTGCGCCCGGTACGGAGCTCGTGGATCTTCGTGTCTCTACCGCGAATCCGGCGAGTAGTGATCGCAACGACCTTCCGCCGGATTACTGGGGAGATACGTACTATGGGTCAGTTTTGGCTGCCCTCGTTTACGCTGCTGAGATCGGCTGTGATGCCGCGAATCTCAGTCTTGGTTGGACGTGGAACATGCGCGAGGAGGGGTGGGGTAGATTCTGGGGCAGTGTTCACCAGCGTATCGGAAACTACGCCCGGCGAAACGGGACGGTTCATACGCACGCTTCTGGGAACTGGGGAGAGAGTCTCCAGTTCAACCGGGATGAAACCGACTCGTCTCAAACTGCAGGTGGAATCACGACGAGCGCAACCGGTCCTATCGGATTCGATCCTGGTACCGGCGAGTACGATGAACCACCGTACGCGCCATCAACGTATACGACACACGGAGTCGGTGCAATCGATCTCGCTGCGCCTGGCGGACAGGGTGGAGAGTCTGAATACGATGATGTCCTGAACGTGACTGCTACGCCCATATTTAGCGATGATGGGGAGTATCAGGGAGCGGAGTATGGGTATGGGTGGTTAGCTGGAACCTCGATGGCTGCACCACAAGTTGCCGGTGCCGTTGCACTTGTCGCCAGTATTAGTCAGCGTTCCAATGCAAACCAGGTCATGAACGTACTTCGTCGTACCGCAGAAACTCCCTCTGAATACGAAAACAAGTACTATGGGAGAGGTGGTTATCTCGATACCCTAGCTGCAGTTTTGGACTAATCGCACTCGTCTGAACCCTGCAATAATTTCGACGGCATCCTCGACGTAGCCGGTGACTAGGGGCCAGGCCACCTAGACACTACAGAGAGGCCCTGCAAGGGCGATCTATGTCATCGGTACGTCTTGCTCAGCAAGAAGTTCCCTACTACGATCGTTGGTTTCGATAGGGCCTTCTGTCTCATGATAACTTCCTATCATAACCACTAACTCGACTGACAACGGCGTACTGGGCAATGGACATTCTCGTGGGTATCGATGCCGGCACGTCAGTGATCAAGGCAATCGCCATCACGCCGACTGGACGTGAGCAGGCACTGGCTACCCGAGAGCTCACGACGGACCATCCACGTTCACAGTGGGCTCATCAAGACATGAATACCGTCTGGGAACAGACCGCTGCCTGTCTCGCGGAGCTCGTTGAGCAGCTTCCACCGGAAGCCACTGTTCTCGGCGTCAGTATCGCAGGCCAAGGCGATGGATGTTGGTTGATCGATGGGGACGGCGAGCCCGTTCGCAGCGCTATTCTTTGGTCGGACAGTCGGGCAAACGAGTACGTCGAGCAGTGGCGCACCAACGGCACGCTCGAAGAGATCGCTTCTATCTGTGGCTCGGAGCTCTTTCCTGGCACCGTCCTTCCGCTTCTCGCATGGCTGTCCGATGAACGCCCTCAACAGCTTGAGACGGCGGCGACGCTTCTGTTCTGCAAAGACTGGCTTACCTACAAGCTGACCGGAGAGCGGGCGACGGACTTGAGCGACGGTTCGCTGCCCCTCTTGGATATTCACAGTCAATCGTATTCGGATGCCGTCTGGAAGGCCACGGGAGTGTCCGAGCACAAGCACCTGCGCCCGGAGCTACAGACCGCAGGCTCGGTCGTTGGATCAATAACTGAATCGGCGACAGTGGAGACTGGTCTACCCGCTGGGACGCCGGTCGTGATGGGACTGTTCGACGTTGCCGCGTCCGCCATCGGTTGTGGCGCCGTCTCCGAGGGAGATTCGGTGTCTTCGGTCGGGACGTCGGTCGTCAACCAGTCGCTAGCTTCGACACCACGTGTCGATTCGACGACGATCCAAGTTGCCCTCTGGGACGGTCTCTATACGGAAGCAATCGGATCGAATGTAGGCACCCGGAGCATCGAGTGGGTGCGCGATGAGATTGTAAACAATTGTAAGACCGACTATTCGGATCTCGAGGCCGCTGCTCGCTCGGTTTCAGCCGGAGCAGACGGGCTTGTTTATCTGCCGTATCTCAGCTCGACTGGCGAACGAGGCCCCTTCGTTGATCCCAATGCACGAGCACAGCTACTGGGTTTGGAACCGTCGCATACAACTGCCCACATCGTTCGAGCAGTGTACGAGGGGCTTGCCTTGGCGCTTCGGGACTGTTACGAAGCGGTCCCAAATACGGTCTCTCAGCTCTATCTCACTGGCGGACCAACGCAATCTGCGTTCTGGAATCAGCTCGTTGCCGACTGTATGGGCGTCGAAATCGTCATCCCGGACAGTGCTGAGCCGACCGCGCTTGGAGCGGCGGTACTCGCCGGGGTCGGTGCTGGCTGCTACTCGAACGCGCCAGCAGGAGTCAAACAGGTCCGTTCAAATGCCGATCGGTATCACCCGACTGCTGCTCGTGGTGAGACGTATGATCGTCTCCACGAGCAGTACGTAGGTATTCGAGCCCGGATGAAGGAAATCTGGGCGCTCCAAGCCGAAACCAAATCCCAGATCACGTTCTAAACGTTCTAATCAGTAGGAGGGATCACGACGCTGAAGATACGCACTCAGAGATCCATGCTTCGAAGACTAGCTGCAGTTCTGCAGATAACGGCAACAATCTTGACCGAAACTGTCGCGTCTCTTTGACGCTACTTCTAGGTAAGTAGAGGAGACGAGGAGATGAGCACGGACAGCTACGCTATCGTGGCGAACTCTTCGCCCGAGTCCGGGAGATACTCCGTGATACTTCGGTGAGCACCGAACTCCGTGATCACGGTCTGCAACGCGTCGATGATCGTCGCGATGTCCCGGTTGATTTCGTGTTCACGATACGTGCCGCCGTCCTGACCTCGATGTTCCATATGGGAGAGTGTCAGGTTGAGGATTTCGAAGTCGGAGAGAAAACTCCGCATTCGGCGGGCTGTGCGGGGATTACGGTCCTGAGTAGTACAGAGTTTCTTGTATCGCTGGTAGACGACACGCGACCGGGCAGGAGTCGCGTCCTCGGCGGCAAGGGTCGTAAGAGCATACAGGGTAAGCTGTTCGTGTTCGGTGAGATCACGCATGATGTCCATGCTCTGTTGGGCCTCGAGCTTTTCTTGGGCTCGCTCGACGTGATCGGTCGTGACTCTCGTTGCGTTTTCCGTTCTGGCGAGGTCACCAGCCTTCCGAAGCAGTGTAATCGCTCGTCGTGCATCGCCCCCGTCTTGACGGCCAAGTGCAGCACACAGTGAGATCACACCGTCCTCAAGCGCGTTCTGGTGGAACGCGATGTCCGCTCGTTGTTCGAGGACTTTTTGGAGTTCTTCGGTGCCATACGGCGGGAACGAGATCTCGGTTTCACAGAGCGATGATTGAACCTTCGCGTCGAGTTGCTCACGGAACGTCGAGTCGTTGCTGATCCCGATGAGACCCAGTTGGATGTTCTCGATGTACCCGTTGTTGTCTGCGCGCGTGATCTGATAGAGGAAGGTGTCGTCCGTGATGTGATCGATCTCGTCGAGGACGATGATAACGGTCCCCGAGAGGCTGTTGAGTTCGTTCCAGAGGAGGCGATAGACTTTGGATTGAGGATGGCCCGTCTCAGCGATGTAGTGTTCGGGTTCCCGGAGCTTGTTGATGAGGCTGATCGCAGCCTGATAGCTCGTGCTCAGGCCGTCACAGTTGAGCGTTATAAACGAGATGTCCACGTCGAAATGAGCAGCCGACTCCAGCAGTTCGTTGCGCAGGAAGTTCGTTACTGCCGTTTTCCCGACGCCAGTCTTTCCATAGATGAAGACGTTATCGGGATACTCCCCGTTGATGACGGGCTGAAGTGCAGCCTCGTACTCCTCGATCTCGTTGTCCCGTCCGACGATTTCGTCAGGAACGTACTCTACCTTGAGTGTGTTCCGTCGCTTATAGAGAGTATCGTCCGGCTGGAACCGGGGGCCCATGATAGGAGTGACTGAGTCAACCTACCATGATAATAGTTTCGACCATCGTTTCCAGTATTTCCAGTATAACCACTTCGAATAGCCGGACTACCACCCCACCGTTTCCAGTAAACTCTAGGGAATCGAGACTAGTTCCTTGTCTGTCGATGGCGAACTACCCCCTACTAGCCCTCACGAGCTACCCCACCGTTTCCAGTAAAGTGTGATCGATCGCATACTCCAGACACCATTATTCTTGGTAATTGGAAGTGTCTCTGGGAAAATTGAGGAGAGGAATCGAACCACCGTGTTCCAGTATTTCCAGTAAAGGGTCTTTTATAAGTAAGGAGCACCCCACTGTTTCCAGTAATTGGGCGCTACGGAAGAACCAGCGCACGGCGAGGGGGAAGCATGGAGAGAAGAAGACCAACACCCCCACCCCACTATTTCCAGTAAAGAGTAGAAGAAGCAGGAGCGGTTCTGGGAAAGGTAGTTATCTAGCGAGAATCTTTATTATGGATAGTCACTAGTTGGTCCGTAGCGTCGAAAAAGTCGGCTAGAGAGATAGGGAACTAGGGGGTTACTTCACGCTAGGAGCAGACGCCTCCCCACTCGATCTCGCGTTTACTGGAAACAGTGGGGGGAGAGTGATGGCCTGTTCTGGGCGTCCCTACTCCTGTCATCGTATTAGTGGAAATAACGGTGTCTGACATATGGCGGACGGAATCACCTCTGAGAGAGATGACCTACCGGGCGTCTTGTGCAACAAATACTATATCGGTTCTCCCTATACGTTGCACAAGGAAAATGCCACCGACTGCACCTCCCTCCCTTCCGAATTACCTTGCGGAGGGCCTTCCTAAGCAGGATGACGAGTCGCTTCGGGACGCCAGCGAATATATCGATAAGCTGCTTGCGGCTCGCGAAGAACGTCGCCAAGAGCCAGTCACCGAAGACGAACTGCCGGATGAAACCCAACTTCTCGAGAACGAATCAGGTGGTGCGGTCTATCTCGAGTATCGCACCTGTGGTGATGAGAGCTGCTCGTGCATGAGTGGCGGCGGGGAACATGGCCCCTATAAATATCGGGCCTATCGTGATGGAGACACTGTTCGGCGGAAATATCTAGGAAAAGCAACCGGCAGTGACACTGACTGACACTATCTCCTTTGGTCAGCCCATACGTTCACTCTGTAGTATCTCCCCAACGACCATGTGTCTCGGGCGCCCAGCCGTCAGGGACGACACGGTCGGGATTCTCGGGACAGACCGCCTGGTGTCCGTTCGCCGCCCGATCTGTCAGGAACGCTTTTCCACACCGCTTACACTCCTTCATTTGGAATCTGTTGTTAGTTGAAACTCCTCCGTTATATATGTGGTGAACATAAAGCACTACTGACACTCTCGTTGAGGAACTGATGGAGGAGATCTCTCGGGCATATCAGCTGCTACCAGTACTATCATGCACATTGACCACGGCTTCATCAACTGAGTATTTCAAATGGAACTCTCAGACGATCTACTGTGTCTGTTTAGTGGTGAGATCGATCGCCGAAATGGGTCTTACACGATCGAGATTCCCGAACGCGAGGTGGAGCTCGGCGACCTCGAGCCGGACGGTTCGTATCGTATCGCTCTCGTCCCACAGGCTCGGCCCCAGACCGACTCGGACACTACTACCAGTCAAAAATCGACTCAGGCAACTACTGAGCCCAATCCGCCCGTTACTGAGGGCGATCACCGAACCGTCGAGATCGAGACGATCGGCGATCAGGGTGACGGGATCGCACGAGTCGAGCGAGGATACGTGGTCATCGTTCCCGATACCGACCCGCACGAACGCGTCGAGATCGAGATCACGAGCGTGGCGGAAACGGTGGCCTTCGCTGAGGTCGTCGAACGCTACGAGCACCACGAGTAGAACCGTCCTTGCTGCGGTAGCCGTCAGAATGGCACTGCTGAGGAGTAGTGATCGACCGAAGAATCCCGCTTACTCCACTCCTTATCGCGAGAAGTACTTAAAATAGATCGCTGAGGCGGAATTCTCCCCAGCAGATAGGTGAGCTTGGGGTAGCGCTCGGTCAGCGCTTCCCCACCGACGTCGAGATCCTCGAGGTATTCGAGCCCCTCCGAGCCGAGCCACCACCAGAGCTCGCCGTCCTCGGGCGAGCCGAGCTTTCCATGTGTGCCGAGCCAGACGCCGGCGAACGCGCCGAGGGTCGCCACGACCAGCAGGCCAAGCAGGGCGGTCGTTCCTGCTGCCTGCCCCGGCGGATCCTCGTCGCTGAACAGCCCCGGCAGGAAGAGTCCGCCCGCGAGCCAGAGCGTCGTGATCCAGAGCACCGCGAGGTTGATGTGCCAGGTCCGGACCGTGGCGAACGGGAGCCACGAGACGACGTCGACTCCAAAGGCGTCGAAGAGGCCGAAGAAGCCGGTGCACTCGACGTAATAGTGGGCCAACAGCGCCCCGGTGAGCGCCTGGAGGACGAACAGCGCGCCGGCGACCGGGACGTACCACGCGGCGGCGTACTGTGCCGGCGTGGCCGAGACCGACTCGGGCGAGGGCACGTCGACGAGCTCGGTCGTCGGTTCGGCGAAGTCGAGGCTGTGGTACGCCTAGACCCCGAGGCCGCCGCCGCCGACGAGCAACACCAGACCGATCGTGCTCCAGACCATCACCTGGCCGGTCGGCCGGTTGCCGGTTCCGGGCACGTACGGCCAGTCGTTCGTATAGGAGTGCTCCGACCCGGGACGGTCGGTGTGGGCGTGGAATAAAGGTATGCCCGAAGCCGTTCGGGTTGATTCGGTAGTGAGGAGAACACTCTGTTGATAGCTATGAGGAGAGGAATCCTTACACACAAACTGCGGCACGCGGGACTCGCCAATATTGGTGGAGTACTCGCTTTCATACAGCGTATGAACGCCCTTCTATTGGTCCGACCCGCCCGTTCCACTGCCAAGGTCTATGAACTCACGAGGGTAAACCAGCGACAATAAAAGTAAGATACTCTTCCGATAGACCTGTACGTAGGTTACAATCCCGCTATTCGTAATCAATGTCCAGATCTCATCGAACAGCTATAGACATGCAGTGATTAGTGGAAAGATAGCGAACACGGAGGTTCAGATAACTGGGCTTGCAGTCGAGGAGGAGAAGTTCAGTCCCTAGTAATCGAGTCTGTGTCTTGTCCAACAGACTGTCTGACTGTTGGGTGGGTTACACAAGGGGGATTATAGTCATACATATTATACTCTCAAATCATCAATAATAGTTATCTAATTGGGGTGAATACGTGAGCGAGTTATGGGAGATAATAACAATCAAGGCATCGGTCCAGAGATCACGCGACGACGCTATATGCAGGGAACAGCCGCATCAGGTGTCGGACTAGCAGGTATTGGCGGGGCAAGCGCACACGCGACCGACGAACCCCTGATCGGCGGTTCTGAGGAGTTCACCGATCGGGTCGAGGACGGAGAGACGGTCTATGGAATGGCGACGGTGTTTGCGAGTATGGACTCGGCGACAGTCGTTGGGAATCACCCTGCGGTCGATTGGGTTTGGATCGACGGCGAACACGGCTCGTTTGATTTCGAAGTCATCCGGCAGATCGTCTCGGTGATCCCCGATGATACTGCAGCACTGGTACGCATCCCGGGACACCATCCACGGGAGGTCGACCGCGCACTCGACGCGGGGGCCGACGGGGTCATCATCCCGTTTCTTCCGCGAATCGACGGGCCCGGTGTCGTCGAGGACTGTCGCATGTTCGTCGAGGCAGCCTACTATCCACCCGATGGCAATCGAGGTGCCTCCGGTCTCCAAGCCGGTGCCCAGTTCGGACTGGAGGCCGACGAGTACTTCGAGACCATCAACGACCGCGTGTTCGTAATGTTGCAGGTGGAAACGCGAGAGATGATCGACAATATCGATGAGATCGCCCAGATAGATGGGCTCGATTGTTTATTGGTCGGACCGTACGACCTCTCCTATCAGTTGAATGATCCCGGTAACTTCGACAATCCAGAGCTCCAACAGGCTATCCAAGACGTCCTTGACGCCTCCCAACGCCATGGGGTCGCACCGGGTTATTGGGTTGGCGACGAAGACGAGGAGGAGTTCGTCGATGATGGCTGGCAGGTACTCTCGCTTGGTGGGGATGGAGGCTTGCTCGCGAGCGGAATCGAGGCCCGGTTCCCAGGAGGGAATGGCGCAGACGAATAGATACCATCACAAGCAGATATCCACGTTGTTATACTGTGTGTGAGCGACTCGGGCGTTATGATGGCGCTGGTATCCACTTCGATGGTCTCGTAAACAGGGTTTGTCTCTACCACCTCATATGTATGAGATGGTAATGAAAATACCGTTCTCATACGGACGAAATGGTTAACTAGCAGTGGTTCCAATTCATGCGCATGAGTCGAAGCCGCGGAGACGATGGGAAGTATATCGAGAAGACGACGATTGATGACGTGATCGCGGTACTCATCGAGCGTGACGAGCCGCTCACCGGCAAAGAGGTGGGTGAAGTACTCGGAATATCGAATCGATCCGCGCTCGATAAACTCAATTCGCTCGAGGAGAAGGGCAACGTCGAACGAAAGAAGGTCGGAGCTGGTGCCGTCGTTTGGTGGCTCTCCGACGAGCAACGCGCCCGTGGCGGCCCCGTCGGTCCACTCTTTGACCTCGTCGGTCTGTTCGGAGACGACGACGAGGCGGCCGAACGCTCTCGCAAGCGCTCTGAGGAGTGGGGCGAGGAGTTCGATCAACAGATGATGAGCGGGATCGACGAGGCGTAAGCGCTCGATGATCCTCGATTCGACCTTTGTTCATGACGTTCTGCGTGATGATAGTGAGGCGATCGAACGATTAGTCGAGCTCCGCGATTCTGAGACACCGGTTGCTCTCTCGGCACTCACTGTTTTCGAGGTCAGTGTCGGTCTTCGCGGGGAGAGCGCACAATACCGCGCGGAGTTCGACGAGCGTGTCGATGAGCTTGTTGTGCTCCCGGTTACGGAGACGGTCGCTCGACGCGCGATCGCGATCCAGCATGACTTGCTTGATCAGGGTCAACGCATCGGTGCTCGCGACGTTCTCATCGCAGGGACTGCGGTTGGCAGTCCGGATCCGCGGGTTCTTACCCGGAACGTCGACGAATTCGCGCGGGTCGATGGTCTCGACGTTAGAGGCTACTGAGGATGAGCAAGAAAACAATCGACCTCGCTGGACGGGTACGTTGCCGGGTCGAACGACAGCCCAGAGAATCCGCTGGGAGACAGCGGCCAGAACGCCTTGCCAGCATCACCGTACTCGAACTATACGAGGCCCTACCGCAGTTGAATGCCCCCAAGAGCGCCGCCAGAAGATACTCGCTGTCCTCGACTCCCGCCACGCCATCCCAGACGATGCGAAGGTGATGCGAAAGGCCGGGAAACTCTCAGGCGAACTCATCACATCCGGCCAAGAAATCGACCGTGAAGACTGCATTATTGCCGCTACCGCTCTTCTCCATGACGAGCCCATTGTCACCCGGAACGTAGACCATTTCGAACGTATTGACGGTCTCGACGTACGAACGTATTGACTTCTGCTTGTCAAGACTCGAATGAAACGGTTGACCTCGTTGGAAACCCTCCGTTAGTAATGCGAGAGTGGCGCTTATTGTGGTGAGTTTTCACCAGCAGTAGAGGACCTCCGCCGATCTCGATATCGTACTGTTCGACCTGCTCAGCAGCGCGGTTCATTTGTTTTCACTTCTGAGTAATCTGGAATCGTTCACGGGTTAGTGGGACTCCCAACCGACGCCCACAGTTGTTCAAGGCCGGGTTCGTGAACGAACACGAGCCATCGTGTTTCTTGCCAGACCGCGAGGGTTCCGGTACAGTATCAAGATTGAACAGGAGGATGTTCTTGGTCCTTCTCGAATGACTACACACAAAACTATGTGCCTGCAGATAGTTCATTCGTTAATGTACGATCGGATCTTGCTTCCCGTCGCGCAAGATGCGTCACCCGATGAACGGTACGAATCCGTCTATTCTCTTGCAGAACACCATGGAGCAACGCTCGTGGTGCTCTCTGTCGCCGATACCAACCGTGACAGCGTGACTACCCTTGGTACTGAAGTCGTCGATACGTTAGAAACCGAAGCCACAGCTACGGTCGAGCAGTTCGCCGAGAACGGACGCAACTACTCGGTTGGGATCGAGACGACGGTCGTACAGGGTGTTCCCCACGAAGAGATCGTTTCCTATGCGAACGAACACGATATCGATTTGCTAGTCATGCGAAAACACGATCGTAATCGCCTCACGGAGACCTTGCTCGGTAGCGTTACCGACCGAGTCGTTCGTCTTACAGAACTACCTGTCCTCGTCATCTAAACCCCGGAAGACCGTACGTTCCCACTCTATTCACACTCGTTTGACAACCCACAACATCGCTATTCCACCGACACTGATCACGAGCCAGTAGCTCGCCAATCGATAGATCGTTGCGATCGCGAGTGCAATAGCTGTCGTCGATGGTGTAAGCGTCGTGAGAAGAACGATCAGTGCTCCTTCGATAGCTCCCAACCCACCAGGAAGGGGGACTGAGCCGGCAATCACACTTATAGGGACAATAAAGCAAACGAGCAGAAGCGAAATCGGAGTCCCTAGAGCCAGACTCGCGAAATACAGCGGTAGGGCGAACAGAATCCAGCCGATATAGGCGAAGGCGACTGCTGTGAGTAGCGCACGGGGAGAACTTGCGATCACCTCGATCGACGAATAGAGACGATCGATTCGGTCACGAATCGAGTCGAGCGTAATTCGGTCCGTCCGCTTAGCAATTGGGGCTATACATCGAAGTACTGTCCGCTGAAGCCTGTCTCGAAACTGCCATCCAACGACAGCGATGAAGGGCAGAACCACCGCGAGTGCCATGAGCACAATTGCGAACAGCTCGATCGATCCGGTGATCTGTGTCGTGGTCAGTAAATATCCAAGCCCCAGTCCACCGATCGTAAAAAACGGGAGAAGCCGAACGAGATCAGTTGTGGCAACGCTTGCGAGGGCTTGCTCGTAGGTTGCCTCCGTATCCCGGGCTAGTATGTACGCGATAAATGGTTCACCACCTGCTTGTCCCATTGGTGTCACGTAATTTGCAAACGTTGCTGCGAAAAACGTCACACTGAGCTTCCGGTATGGAACCGAGATGCCGATTCGCTCTAAAACGACGTGCCACGTTTTCCCCCAAACAATGAGACATAGCACCGTCGACCCGCAAGCAGCGAGCACCCATTCGAGCTGTGATGTCTGGAGCTGATCGATCGTTCGATCCCATCCGATGCCGACACCAAGAAGGTAGACGAGCACCACCGCGATGGCGAAACCAACGGCGGTCTTCGCTATCGTTCTTCGATCGATCCAGCCCGCACTACTGTCTCCCGTGAGCTCGGGCATTTCTCGCTTCGGCTCTTCGATAAGCACCTCAATAAAAACCGACGTTGCTAGGAGACACTATGTTCAGGTGCCGACTTTTACCACACGATACCATTCACCATTCCACGTCAAGGTGTACTCGAAAAGTGCCTTCACCGTCAAGACACCGTGTCCGAGATAGACGAGGGGTGCGAATACGATCGACCATGACGGACGTCCGATCCGGCCTTCGGCGGCGTCGTGGCTCCAGACAGCGGCAATCATCCCGAAGATGCTGGCAAACGGGAGTAGCGCCGACTCGGTACTAACCACGAATAGGAACAACACATGAGCCGTGAGAACGAGCAAGACGCCGCCCGCGAGGACTGCTCCGATCGATCGACCGACCGTAAGGAGATCACTGGCGTTACGGTTTCCGCTCATGGCCTCGGAGATACGTCTGTGGGCTACCTGTACGTGACCGATTCGCCATCGTTTTCGCTGTCCCCAGAGATCACAAAACGTATGTGGAGCTTCCATCGTACTCGTACAGCGGCTGTTTCGTGTAACGGTTAGACCCGCTCGGTAGCACTGATGAGAGAAGTAAATGTCCTCGGTCAGCATGTCTCTGTACCCGCCGACTCTGTTGAAGGCTTCGCGAGTAAAGCCCGTTGCTGAACTCTGACAGTGGGTAAATCCGACTAGTTCACCGAGCAAATAACCTGCTTGGACCACGACCCGCTCGCAGTATGCCACTGTCTCGATCGGTCCTGTGGGGCGTGGCATTCGTCGACCTTGGAAGACGTCGGTTCCGTTCAGGAGACTCCTCATCGCGATGGGAACGAATCGGGGTGAGGCTCGCTCGTCGGCGTCGAATACGACGAAATGATCGGCTGTGCTGTGTTCAACTGCCGTATTGATCGCTGTCGCTTTAGAGCCCGGCGTATCGTTGATGATCCAGGAAACCGTTTCGTACTGGTCGGTCAATTCCGCCGCACGATCACGGGTTCGTTCGTCATCGGGTTCGACAACGATCGCGATGCAAAGCGGAGCGTACTCACTATCCAGGAGACTGGTGACGCTCTCGTGGACGACATCCGCGTCGTGATACGCCGGAACGATCGCCTGTACTGGTGGCCCGTTCCGTATCTCGTCTGAGGATGATTTGCCCAGCCATACCTCATACGTGAGAAGGATTCCGGCAACACCGACGATAACGCTAAATAGACCAACGGACACCAATCCCTCGAATATCCAGAAGACGGTCGAACCGATTTCTATCGTCCAGATGTCGGCATCCGTATAGAATCCAAGACTCAACAAGCCACCGATGCCGAGAATCGTGCCGACCTTCTCGGCTATGTGGTTGACGTCTGCCGACATTGATAGTCGCTTGCGTTGGTTGGCATTTCAAGATTATGACTGGCTGGCTTCGCCACATAATTGTACGTAGAGGACGAAACTCTGCAGAATGAGTCTCGGCGACTGGGTCCGTGTCTCCGCGGAAAAGATTCGCCGGAAGGGGGTTGAAGGGGTTCGGGATGTAGCGTATGACCTGTATACTGGTCTCTGGTGGCTCGGGTGGCCGATTCCACGAGGGACGAACGTCTACGAGCGAGAGTGGGACGTCCTCGTCATACTCGACGCCTGTCGCGTGGATCTCCTGCGGTCTGTCTCCAACGAGTACGAGTTTCTCGATACCGTAGACCGGATGGAATCCGTCGGTAGTATGTCCAAAGAGTGGATGGCGAAGACGTTCACCGATGAGTATGCTCCAGAAGTAGCTAACACGGCCTATATTACAAGCAATGTCTTTTCAGAGCGACTGCTGTCGTCCGACCAGTTCCAGCAGCTCGATGAAGTGTGGCGATATGGGTGGGATGAGACGCATGGTACAGTCCTCCCGCGACCGGTTACAGATCGTGCGATACAGACCGCTCGGGAAACGGATCCTGATCGGATGATCATCCACTACGTTCAGCCCCATCACCCCTTCATTGGTCTCGACCGATCGTTCGACGCCGAGCCGTTTGGTCCCGCACTCTCTGATACCGTCGTTGATGCACTCCGGAAAAACAAGATCGACTTCGAGACGTTCTGGGCGGCCTATCAGGACAACCTCCGATGTGTACTGGATGACGTCGATCTCCTCCTCTCAAACATCGATGCCGAACGGGTCGCGATCACCGCTGATCACGGCGATGGGTTGGGTGAATGGGGGATCTATGATCATCCGGTCGGTTGTCTCCATCCCGCGATTCGAACTGTCCCGTGGACACAGACTACCGCCACGGATCATGGGACGTATGATCCTGAGCTCACGTCGACCGAAAACAGCGCAGAAGTCGAAGCACGACTTCAAGCGCTGGGATACGTTGGATAAGCCTGTCTCGTTGAATCGGTCTGGCGGCCGATTCCAACGATCAGGCGGCTGTTGAGACGGTTGGAACCGCCTACGAAGCCTGGGTGGCCGATATCGGCTATGATCCCACAACGACCGATATGGCCGGCGAGGAGCTCGAAGAGGAGGTTGGAGGATGACGGTCTCCATTGAGCTAAAAGACCAGATCCTCGAGAAGCAGATCGATAGTCGGGGGCGAGTGACGCTCGGTAGCGAGTACGCGAACAAAGAGGTTCAGCTGGCAGTACTCGAGGCTGACGGCGAGGAGTAGTGGTCGGCTGTCGTGGTAGTCGAGTTTCCTGCCTTATGCAACGAATTAGCTAATTATTGGAGCGTGTTGCACAAGGTAGATCTGGATTATGGATAGTTCTGGGTGGACCAGGAGTGGATCTAGTGAGTGGTTTCTGCGGGTACGGGTCTTGGTGGCGAAAGGCAAGCAGGAGCCTTTCGCCGGTTTCGAGCTCTCGTAGCATGTGGGATAGAATCGTGAGAGCGTCGAGGGTGTCGGTGCCCCGTCCTCGTTCCATCCGCGGAACTCGTAGTACTCCTCGAACATCTCGTCGAATGATTCGCGTTCGCTCTTTTGGAGACCAAGGTCGACTTCGTACACCGAGAAGACCGGACGGTCGCTCTCATTTCCACGGGTTCGGCACGAGGTCGGCCTGTATCCGGGTGCCGACCTCGATCCGACAGTCTGAGCGCAGTTCGGCCACACAGAGTAGGACGTACCCGTCCTGCCGGTGCCGGGGTTTCAGCCCCCGTGGCCGTTCGACGTGGACGAGGTCACCCTCCAGTAGACGCCCAGTACAGGTGCCGCAGGCGCCATACAGACAGCCATAGGGGATGCCGAGACCTTCGCGCTCGGTGGCGTCGACGACCGTCTCCGACTCGGCGACGTCGACGGTCGCTTCCCGGCCGTCGCGCCACTCCAGGGTGACCCGATGCATCGGCGGCTATTGCCAGACGTCGCTGGTACAGTCGCCGCCAGGCCAGCGAATCTCGTGGGCACGGGCCGGACCGCCGGGCGCGTCGCCGAAGTCGACGACGAACCCCTCGTCGAGTTCCATCCGCCCCTTCTCGGGGTAGACGTCCGCCTTCAGCATCAACGATCCCTCCTCGCCAATTTCGGGGTAGAACTGGTTGTCCCACGAGGAGAACAGGGAGGTGGTCCAGTAGAGCCGCCGTCCGTCACGAGACAGTTGGAGCATCTGGGGGGCGCCCCGGATGTCGTGACCCGCAACCTCCTGTCGGTCGCCGAAATTGCCGCCGGCCCACACCTGATCCACCAGTCGGGGATTGCCCGTATCACTGATGTCGTACATCCGCACGTCACCGTGCAGCCAGTTCGAGAAGAACATGTATTGGTCGTCGAGCGACAGGAGGATGTCGGTCACGAGACCGGGGACAGGCATGTTCCAGTCCGGATGCTCACGGTCCTCGATGTCGATCACCTTCTCCCACTCCCAGTTTCCGTTATCCCCTTCCCAGAACCGGATGACGTTCGAGGAGAGCGCGGCACCCACGTATCCCTCCGTCTCCTCTGGATTGTGAGGCATCCGGATCTCCAGTGGGATCAGCCCCTCCTCGCCAAAGGTGAGCGTCTGGCGGTGTTCCTTGGTTTCCCAGTCCCAGATGTGGATGCTGTCGCCGTACTTGCCGGCCTCTACGTCCTCCAGATCGAAACCAGGGTAGTAGGTCTGTGGCGCCGCCCACTCCGTCGAAAGCATAACGCCGTGCCGAGGCTGGTACCAGTAGTCATAGTTCATTTCCATGGCACCGCGGTCGCCCTCCCAGTGGCCATCGATGGAGAAGTCGTCCTGGTCGAGCTGGAGGAAACCGCCGGGGAGCTCGCCGTCGGAATTGCCCAGCATACTGATGACGATTTTTCCTCCCGGAACGCAGTGGACGGTGTGGGGTGCCGAGAGGTCGTACTCGAACACTTCCTCGGGTTCGATTACCTTCTCGATTGCCGGCTGTCGGGGATCGGAGGCGTCGACGATGTGAATTCGCGAGGAGCGTTGGCCGGGGACGATCAGGTGGTCGCGGGTCAATCCTTCGGCGTGGCACGACGACGAACAGGTGTTCCAGCCGAAGTGGTGGAGTTCGTCACCTTTGTTCGGCATCTCAACGGTGTCGATCAACTCGGCATAGGTGTCGGAATTGGGGTCCACATCGACGACACCGACGAAGTCTGGACCGTCGACGTCCATCCCGACCCGGGGCGACATGACAAAGGCAGTCTTCTCGCGTTCAGATTCCGTCCGCATCGCCGCAGGTGTCGGATAGCCTGGCCCCTCTACCTCGTGGTGTTCATGCCCGTGTGTCTCGGTCGATTGATTGGGCTCGTCGGTATTCATGGTAGTAAGTAACACAGTCGATTAGACCATAAATAATAATTTCGTTTTTCGAATCACATTGTTGATGTCAGTGGGCTGCTTGGAGAGCGTGTTTAAGCGCGTCTCGTCCGGATTCTCGTGGATTCCCTCTGATCTCCCTACTCAATTCGTACACCTACCTAATAGGTATTGCACTAAGTCTGTATTAGAATTCTATTTGCTTAGGTCGTGTTCGAATCCGAGTCGTTGTATGAGTTGTCCGACCCAATTTTGCTGGCAACGCGTGTTCCGTATGGACTTCGGTATACGGACCTAGAATCGTTCCGAACAGCCGAGACGACTGACGATATTCTTTGAGCTGGCTGCTCTTTCGTCCAGCGGGTTGGTTGGGTTAGGGTCATAAAATAATTTGAACGTGTTAGAAATCCTTAAACGCTGATAGGGTTTCAGAAATCGTGCTGAATACAGAGCCCGAGTGTGGTACTAGCTAAGAGCCGATCTACGAATGGTAGTGATCGGTCAGTATAGGTAATCCACCTACCGGCACTTGTATATTAGATATAGAACGAGTAGTCTCTATTGCCAACTTTATGTACATAATAGGTGATTGTTTGAACAGTGGATGATTTTACAGCGATATGGGTGCGATTGTAGCTAACGTTGGTGGAGAGATCACGGGAGATGAGTCAAAATGTTTGGGAACAACGAGATCTCGTTGGTCGGCAGTCATGGCTTGACCGTTGACGGCGGGTTCTCGACCTGCTCAGATCCGAACCGGAATCGACATTTTCCCCGGTTACGTATATCCCGTCTGTATCGAGGCCCACGATTTCGGTCCGCTATCGATCGGTTGCGCTCGAGGGGATCACTATGTCACAGGTAATAGCGTTCGTCGACGCCGCAGGCGTACTTGAGGAGACGGGGGGCGTCTTCCGGTACGTCCTCGTTTTCCTGCTCGCGATGGTTCCGGCGGTCGAACCATTCGTCGTGATCCCGGTCGGGATCGGACTCGGACTGGATCCCATCGCGACGGGATTCGCCGCGTTCGCTGGCAGCGTCACCGCTGTCGGGTTGATCGTCGGCTTTCAGCACCGGCTCGTCGGCTGGTGGCGTCAGCGGTCTGGAAACGACGGGACACACTCAAGCGGTCGAGCCGGCCGCGCGCGTCGCGTGTGGGAGCGGTACGGACTCGTCGGATTTTCCTTCGTCGGTCCGATACTGGCGGGGATCCACCTCGCGGCGCTGATCGCGATCACGGTCGATGGCCGTCCACACCGCGTCGTCATCTGGCTGACGGTCGGACTCGGCGCCTGGACGGTCGCGCTTGTCGCTGGCTCGGTGGCCGGCCTCTCCGTTCTCGGGTTGTCGTAGTTGCCTGCTACAGATATTGGCAAGTACAGAGTATACAGTTACCACCATCTATATCCCATCTTATTGTGGACCATTTTGTAACGACACTCGCAGTTATCGACTCTGTTGGTACCACCGATCTATTGATAAGTCTCGTCACGATCGCTTTTGCTCTTATCGTAGCGTTTTCCATCCACCGAGATGCGAACAGTCGCAGGAGTTCTCACGAACTTGCGTGGGGCTTTGGCGCGTTCTTGGGCGGCCCCATCGTTTGGATTCTCTATTATTTTGTACGTGATGCAGTCGGCCCGAGTGAGTCAATGTAGCAGTCGATACAACGTGTCTCGACGGTTATCGGACTCATCATCTGTACAGTTCGCGCACCTCCTGAACGTCTGATTCGGTAGATTCATTGTGAAATAAATTCTATTACTGTGCTGCACTCATTCTCTGTATTCAGCACTCCATTCCTATTATGCTCTGAGAATTCCAACAGAGTGCTGATTTTTATTCTGAATGTCCCTCTGGGCACTCGTCGAAGGCGTCCTTGAATTCGTCAAACTCCATTGCGCTCCTATCGAGAGAATCTCTGGTACTGGGATGGAAGCTCGATCATCGATGAGTGCAGTAATGTGGCTCTCATCTCTCCCTTCCGGTTGGGCCCGTAGAACATTTGTAGACCGCACGTTGCCCCTCGACAACGATTTCATAGACTGCGTGGGGAGAGACAGCATGGGTTAGTTCTGAACCAGTGGCTTGTTCGTGGAGTCTTCTATCACGTCGCTCACCATAGCGAGCGGTCGGATGGCGAGTATAGAAAATCGACTCCGATTGCTCAGTAGCAGTGGAGTCGGGGTTAGAGTCCTGTGCTGGAATTGAAAGCAATTGTTCGATTGACTCTCCATGGAGGAAGGTTAGTTCCGAGCCATGGGTACGATACTGGTCTCTAAGACTCTCGAGACACTGGTGGAGGAATCGAATCCGAGCATCGCAGGCTAACGTGTCCTTAGAGTAGAACTGTGGATTGAGGACGAAGACTGGTTGGACGACCGTCCCCCTTTTGTGGGCAGTCTGCAGTGCTTTCTCGAGCGCTCGATTATCCCGAAGACGAAGATCAGTACGATGCCAGAACAGAACTGTCATTGGCTGGATTCGGATCCGAATGCCGTTCGAGAAGAGATGACGATAGCATGCCTCTGTCTGGTGGTTCCCCTTCTCTGTCTTCTCTCGGCTGTTTGAGTTCGAGTTCGAGTTTGAAAGGGTGTCATCGGTATTTGATTAATGACGCTCTACCGAATTATAGAACCGCCAACCACGGTGAAACTGGAACGATCAGTTGACGCAAAAACCTTGTAGGGAACTCGCGAAACGACCAAGAACTGTTCTACCAGCTTCACTGGATAATGGTCTGATGATTAAACCTTCTATGGCGATATCTCCCCTGAATTTTATTAGTATACACACACAACTGTGTATTGGAATGGCGACCAAAACGATCTCGCTTGACGAAGAAGCCTACGAACGGCTCAAAGCCCGCAAACGGGAGGGGGAGTCATTTTCGGAGGTCGTCAAACGAATCGCAGGCGAACGGTCCTGGTCCGAGGTCACAGGTATCCTCTCTGAGGACGAGGCGGACGACCTCGAAGCGATCATCGAGGATGGACGGGAACGCTCTCGTAACCGCCGCGACCGTCTCGCTGATGACCTTCGAGGCACGGAATGATCGAGGACACCTCGTTTATCATCGACATCCTCCAGGATGAGTCCGATGCTGTACGCTCTCTCGACATCATCGAATCCGAACAGCGGCCAGAACGCCTTGCCAGCATTACCGTCCTCGAGCTTTACGAGGCCGTCCCGCAGTTGGATGTCCCGGAAGAGCGCCGCCAGAAAATACTAGCTGTCCTCGACTCCCGCCATGCTGTACCTGCTGACGCGAAGATAATGCGAAAGGCCGGGAAACTCTCAGGTGAACTTATCTCATCTGGACAAGAAATCGACCGTGAAGATTGTATCATTGCCGCTACTGCTCTTCTCCACGACGAGCCCATCGTGACCCGGAACGTTGACCACTTCGAGCGTATTGATGGTCTCGACGTACGAACATACTGATCTCGCACTTGGTTCGGTATCGATCGTATCACACTCGTAGCACCGACAGTTCTCGTGTGTTGTGGCGGTGAGTGCGTGGGCAATCAGCTGCCAGTCTTCGAACAGCCATTCGTCGGGGGTTCCGGCGGGCATATGCTTGGGTGGACCCGTCTTCTGGGATAAACTCTTAGGCAGACAGAAGTACTATCCCACTCGTCCAATCGGCGGACCGCAGGTCCCGTTGATGCGATCTCATGTACTCAGTTTGTAAAACGGCGAATCGGCCTGAGATCGATAACAGCCTTGATTGGCGGCAGGTACTCCGCCAGCAATTGTGCTATGCTGTAGCAGCTCTAAAGATAGGTCCCTCGACGGGAATTACGGACATCCCACTCTCCTATTCTGAGGCTCTTGAGTTGATGACTGTCACAACTGTCATGACATCCCAATCGTATTCGTTCAGACCCGAATCTAGAGGAGTGCCTGTATTATTCCTGCTGAGTGGCAAACGGTACTCCATCATGTTGATGGCAGGCCACATACGGCAGTGAGACGACCGCGTAGCATGTTGTCTCTTCTTCTGTTCTTCGTCCACAAATGTATTCACCGGAGTCGTTTGTTGGTGGCTCCGCTGGCTTTGCCTGTGTGGTTGAAACGTTAGTATCAATATCCTTCTCGGGGTCCTTCATCTACCTTGGTGAATCATTGAGACCGGTTGTATGCCGTGTCATTGCGGCAATCATTGTTCCCAACAAGCAAGAAACCACTCAGCAACAGCGAGATCGGTTATTACGTGGAAACAGGCGCAAAGCCTCGCCCTTCAGGGCGGGGATACGCGCCGTAATTCCCGCCAATCTTCCGCACGATACAGCATGGCCTGATATTGGTTAGGTTTAGGTACATCGGACTCCTCGTTACACATGTAATGGTCACGGTCACTGTAACCGCGAAGTTCCATCAACCAACCCGCTCGCGCCGACGGGAATGGCAAGACGCCATGCACGTCTACCGCGATACCAAACAGGGATTGGTCGATGGGTGGGCTTCCGGCGAACTCGGTATGTCCGTGACCACTGCCAGCATCGATAACGACCTCTACTCGGCGGTTCAGAACCAAGCCATTCGAGAGGCGAAAGCCGAGTACAAACGCGACGGGTGGATGGACTACACCGCTGCCCAACCGTTCGCTACGAACAACCAGAATTGGAAACTCGAAACAACCGATAACGGTTCAGTCGTCGTCGGCTTCCCGTGTATCTCGCAGTGGTGGTATACGCCGATTCACGTCCATGACGAGATACGCGAACCCGTCGAACGGGTGCTCGAAGGCGAGGCGAAGAAGTCCCGCCTTCAGGTCTACCGCCGGGGAGACGAATGGTTCTGTTCGTTCACCGTCGAATACGACACCGTTCCCGAAGGCGAGACGCCCATCGGTGTAGACATTGGCGAGCGTCACATCCTCGCCGCGCACGCCCTCGGAGCGGACGGATCAATGCTGGTTTCGGGTAAAGAGGCGCGATACGTCAGACGGAAATATCGTTCCCTACGCGATTCGCTTCAAGAAGCGGGGGCACTTCGTGCTCGCAACCGCGTGGGTAACAAAGAACACCGTCGTATCCGCGACCTCAATCATACCCTCTCGCGTCGGCTGGTCGATTTCGCCGACCAATTCGAGAATCCGGTGGTACGGATTGAAACGCTCGAAGGCATCCGCGACCGAACGGAGTGGTCAGGTGTCCATTCGTGGCACTTCCACCAGCTTCAGACGTTCATCACCTACAAGGCCGAACAAGCCGGTATCCGCGTCGAAACGGTTGACCCGGCGTATACGAGCCAAGACTGTTCTTCATGTGGTGAACGCGGTTCGCGGAACGGCGACCACTTCCGATGTGATTCGTGCGGCTACGAACGTCACGCGGACTTGAACGCCGCCGCGAACATCGGGAAACGAGAGGGGGAACCATGCACGGCCTAACACTAAGCGGAACCCTGTTCCGCGAGGTCAGCGGAATCTTCGATTCCGCTAGACTTCGGGTGAGGCGAACCGTGCTCCCTCGCGGGCTGAAGAACCCGCCGTCATTGACGCCCGTTGTATACGGGGAGGAAGGCCGCTTTGACACGGCTCTATGCGCTGTAACGCACGCCCTTGGTCACAACTGGGCGGCAACCTTTGACGGACCACGCGAAAGCGTCTTTGAGTCCCAAGGAAACGCGCAACCTCAATATCCCCTTCGGGGAATCCTCGCCCTTTAGGGCGGGGAGGATGTCAATATCCGTACTAGTAGATAGTTTGTGCCGTGGTATCATCACTGTTCAGACGCCTTAGGTCTTCTGTGTACAAATTAATGAACTACTGGATCATAAGACATTTATTTACTACTGATCGAGTAAATCTTGATGCGAGTTCGAAAGCACCCTCCCACCCACAGAAAAGTACGACTATGATGTGGCAAGATTTCATCTTCATGATCGGTAGCAGCCTCTCGATTGTATTCCTTGCGCCGACACTTCGAGATACGGCTGCACGAGTCCCACTTGCAACGAGCGCTCCCTCGATGATTATCGGCGGTGTCTACGCGTTTACGTTTGCAACACTCGGTATGACCTTCTCCGCTGCAGGAGCACTCGCAACTTGTGTTATGTGGACGTTGATCAGTTTCTTCCGAGCTCCGAAATCACCATACAACCAATCGCACGCAACTGGCAGTGTTGGTGAACGGATTGACCTCTTTTGTACCGATGCGTATCTCTGGTACGACCACAAGCGCCACCAGAATTCTGTTCAGGCTGATTCGTATGTTTCAGCCGATACAACACCGTCGTTCACCTCTCAAGCGGATTAACTTCCTCTCCTTTGCTGACGACTGCCCTGTTGTCATCTCTCCGTTCCTGTCTGTCTGCAAAGAGTGAGAATATGGCGATCTTGCCCGATCGGGAGTGTTCTGGTACAGTACCACAGTTGATCAATGGGGGTACACACTGGGCTATAGCACGAGCAAATACTCAATTTTCTCTTGCCACTCAATCAAATGGGGACGGTCTGCAGCGGTCTCCTCCACTACTGCAAGCATTATTCACATATCGACGCAACTGAGGGAACTAAACGCGCAAGCGAAATGCTTGGCTATGATTTCACTAAGCACTGTACATGAGCCCAAAGGGACGTTGTGCCTATCCTGATCGGAGATCGGCTATACTATCCGTCGTTTTCAGAATCGTTTAGCCAGCCAGTGCTAATCATCCGTCTCTGGATGAGACACACTCGTTGCCTCACGTGTCCGATTCGGAGACGGCACCGAAGCGCTGTTCAGCGCGTTCCGCGAGTGCATTATTCATCGCTTCGTAGCCCTGTTGAGCATCGGCAGAAATAACGAACGGGACGAGAAAACTCGAGAGCTGTTCGTAGTTGATAAACTGCGTACGATCGTTATCGATTGAATGCAGTTCGAAAGTATGACAGATCTTGAACACCCACGAGAAGGGGATCGTAGCGACCCATTGGAGCGCTCGCGGTGGTTCCAATCTGGTGATGGTAGCAGTCATTTTCTCCGTCTGCGAGACGGTGCGAGACCGCATCCAATCGTCACTTTCGAGTCCTTATGGACCTCTCTCTTCAGTAACGTCTGTACGATCCTTCGGCGTAGGGGAGACGGAACAGCAGTCTTTGTGACGAACCTTTCAGCGGGTTCTAAAGAAACCAAAACGTTTTCCCCATAATACCGAGCCTACCGCAACGCCGAGACACTGTACTCGAATTTGCAGTAAAGAGATTAGTTGGCAATCAAGATAGAAACGAATAGAATAGTTAGAACAGCGGCCACTGCCGCTATAGACTCCTCTGATCAGGATCGGAGATAGTCGAGCTCATCGAGTTCGGGATCAGATGAGGCGAAGTGCGCCAGTACGAAGACCACTGGAGCGGTGTAATCGATCGCGAATTCATTAGTTGCATATGACTGGACATCATCGTAGTAAGCTTCTGCTGGAGCAGGCGACTCCTCGGCAAGACGGCGCTGCAGGATCGGATCCTGGTTATCCGTCTGTGCATTTGGTCCCCCGACGACGTGTCCTGGCAGGTAATAGCCGGTACTAACCATGATCCGATCATGAACGTTTCTTGCAGGTGTGTTACCTGCCCCGGTCATGTAACTAGTGCTGTTGGTGTTGCGACCAAAGGCATAGTGAAGCTGGTCTAATGCCCCGTTCACGTACGCTTGATCAGCTGTTATTTCGTTTGCTAGCAAGAGGTTCATACCCTTCGCGACGGCTATTTTTGTCGAAGACCACACATACTCGTCAGTTTCGAGTGCAACTCGATATCCGTCCTCGTTGATGTGCTCAACGAGGTCATCAGCGTACTCACGGAAGTTCTGCTGTATCGTCTCTGCAAACTCAGTGGTGTTCTCATCGCTCGTATAGTAGGCCCACAGCCCCAGCGTCCGTGCATCGGACCAGGTGATCGTCGTTGGCTGTGCTTCGAGTTGGTCAGTTAGTGAGCTTGTGAGATACTCATCGTACTCCGGATCGTTCGTCGTCTTCAGTAGCTCGGCCGCTGCCCAGAGACGTTCCTCGTCGTCGGTATCCTTCCGATAAGGACCTGAGCCACTATCCTGACCTTCGTCGAACCGGAACTCTGGATCAGGATTGTCTTGGAGATACTGATAGGCGCCCTGTGCGTTCGAGAGGAGTCGCTCAGCGAATGCTTCGTCGTATTCCTCATAGATTCGAGAAGCCATTGCCATCGCTCCCGCATAGAATCCTGTGCCGAACGTCGAGAATCCGAACACATAGCGCTGCTGTGTGTCTTCGCTCGGCGTGACGTCAAGGTCGGGGAATTCATCACCCGCAACCTTGTGGTAGATCCCTCCATCTGGCCGCTGCATCCGTTCCATCCACTCGAGATTGAACTTCACCTCTCGAAGGAGGTCGGGCAGATCCTCGTCGGAGTCGGATGTCTCATGGGGAAGACAGAACTGATCAGCACCGAACTTTTCGGAGTACTGTTCGTAGGTCAACAACAACTGTCCGACAGTAACTGATGCAGGGGGGATATATTTCCCATAGTCACCTGCATCGTACCACCCACCGCTAACATCGATCGAATCGCCCTCATCGTAGTAGTCATCCGAGAAGAACAGCTCTGCTTCCGCATCATCTTCATGTCCCGCTGCGTACTGTGCGCCCGTAAGCGGATCATCGAGGTGCATTCCCGACCGCATGAGAGTGTAGACTCGTCCTGCTTGCATTAGAGCGGTATCGAACACACCGTCGCTAATGGTGAAATCATAGGAAAGAGTCGTATCTTCGACATCTAACACATACTCTCCAGGAATAGTTACCGATGAGAAATCCGCATGACGGACTGTATCCCCCGAGTTAGCGTCCGAGATCGGGTCCGATAACTCGCCAGTGTACACGCTCTCGTCGCTGACCGCATCTCGAACATGGAACGTGGTTGCGTCGATCGTAACCATACCGATCTTGGGCTCCTTGGGTAGATACCCAACTTGATCGATCTTCGTATCTTCTTCAAGTGGATAGATCGGATCGACATCCAGATCGTCCGGATCGGATGAGTCCTCTGCAGCTGCCTGTGTACTCGATGCAGCGATCCCTGTACTACCTACTACTGTGGCTCCAGCTATCATCCGCATGAATTCGCTTCGGAAGAGTTCGAGTTTTTCGTCCATGCTTCACTAACAATTGTTGTTCTAATATAAGAAAAACCAGGTGATATTCACACCTTGTATAATTAGAATCTTCTCATTTTCCGATACTACTATCGAAGTTGATTCTTCTAAGAACGAGGAAGCAGACGAAGCTGAAGCCGACGATGAAGAAACCGATAGTACGGATAAGACTGACGTCAATCAGATGTATACTGTAACCGTCTCTGTCGCTGATAGTGATGGGGAAGCAATCGAAAGCGCTGATGTCGAGTTCGTGCACGATGATGCGATCATTTTCAACACTCGAGAGAACGTTGAGACTGATTCTGACGGGATCGCTACCTTTGAAACTGAATCTAATAGTAATGTAGAGATTACGGCTGAGGCCAGTGGATACGAAGAAGCGGATGCCAGTCTCACGATCTCTCAAGACGAAGATGTCACTCTAACCCTTGAAGCAGTGCCAGTGGCACCAGAGGACACTGAGGACGCAGCTACTGACGAAACAGAGCACGTTGATGCCGGTGAGACTGAGCAAGCTGATGATAGTGCAGCGAGCGTTGATGAAGAAGACGTTGAGGAGACTGACACCAGTGGGGCTGATGAAGATGAATCCGAGGAAACACAAGAGGAGTCCGAAGAGCAAGAAAGTCTCTCGGATGAGGAAGTAGAGGTCCTGTTCGAATCGCTTGCAGCAGAGGAAGAAATTGACGCCTAAGAGCTTGTTGACAGTGAGCTGTAACACCGGCAGCAGTATTCGTATAGAGCGGGACCAAGATCGTACCACGAGGATAAATGACGCGAAGTAAACTCCTCTGATTGCGAATAGAACGATTAGCAGTAACTCTCTAACACGATTCTCCTGGTGATCTGTCTAAAGAATAGTCTTTGTTCTGTACCCATCTCTCTGCTCACGCATAGTTGGGCTACAAATGTCAGTAGTCAAGAACCACTGAGAGCATGGCATCTCTCACTGAACCTACAGCAGTATATCCATCCACTTGGTGACCTCACATAGTTACTCGTGGTGGACAGTCGGGGTGGTCTTATTATGCAATATGCCTGTAACGTGTTCGCATCACCTACTCTTGGAAGCGCATTGTAGGATAATAAATCTACGTATGGGTACAATAGGGGCGATAATATCTCCTATTAAACCATGTTACAGATAATAAATTCCTGATTGGGGAAGAAATATCGGTATAATACGATATAAGGAAAGATCATCTAAGCAGCCGCTCTAAGTCGTCGATTTCTCTTGTTTATACGGTACGATCCCTGTCTGAGTCATTCTGAGCACGAGTTTGTTCCTTGCCCTCCCGCCCAATATTTCGGCGACGTGCAGATCGCCCGAAACAAGCAGGGCGTCCTTTCGGGTGCGACTGAACCCCGTAAAGACGGGAACTGGCAGGGCTATTGATAGCTTTCTCCGCGAATGAGGATTTGTCCCTGATCCAACGAAAGACCCGAACAGCTATTATTTCTCCTCGGGTGGAGGTGGCATTCTCACTCTACTAGCTGTCTATCCGGATTGACCATAGTAGTGCCTCTTGGTATCAATATACACACCTATGTCTTCAAACCCCAGACAACCCACGAGAATAACTCATCGAGAGTGAACCATCTGTGAAAGTCATGCTAGTGTTCTGTATACTTGCTGGAAGCCGACAGAGTAAGTGTGTACGTCTCAATGAACCCTTGCAGACATCCTGTCGGCACTCTTGGATCGGGTGCTCGACTGTGAGCTGACCACTCATGAGTATGATATCCCATTTCGACGAGAGCGGTAGACGACTCGCTACAGATGAGATTACGACCCGAGACGATGTCGATACAGTCGTCATCAGAGGTCGCTTTACCCGCGTCGTTGTGGAGATTGATACTACGGGCTCTTATTGCCGTCATTGCCAGTCTTCGAACTGCCATCACGTCCTCCGAGCAGAGTCCATATTCAGATAGAATGGTAAGTCCCCCATTCGAGCTCTCTTCGGTTACGAGTCGGCTACGAGTTCTACTTTAGCAGTGATCGTGTTACGAATTGATCCAACTTTTCCGACCTAACTAACCAGTGGGTAGTCTTTAGACGCATTGGTGTTCTTCTTGCCCTTGTGCAACAACCGCTGCTATGGATCGCTTGCTGTTGCACAAGGCAGATGCCACTGCTTAAATGTGGTTGCTAGTGCTCTCGGAAGGACTTCTTCAGTTTCATGCCTTGTGCAACGAGCTGGCTGAGTATTGGGACGTGTTACACAAGGTACGCTGGGAGATAATTCTGTATGGAGCAGGAACAACGTCTACCGAGTGTTTTCGATGGAATAAGGTCTTGATGTCGAAAGCAAGCGAGAGTGTCTCGTCGGTCTCGAGATCTTTGTAGAGGTGCTGACCTACATTTTCCACCGACGTAATATGTTCAATCAGACGGATCCGTGTCAGCGCCAACAATAGTGCTCGAGCGGAGATCGTTTTCGATCTCCTCGAGCGAACGATCCATCGTCTCTGGGACGCGCGTGTAGATGAAGACGAACGACAGGACACAAAAGCCACCGAGGATCCAGAACGAGTAGCCTTCGCCGATTCGGTCGACCAATGGGAGGAATGTCAGTGCGACGGTGAAGTTCGCACCCCAGTTGAAGACACTAGCAGTGCCCTCCGCCGTGCCACGGATGTGGAGCGGGTAAATTTCCGAAATCATGAGCCAGAACACCGGCCCAAGGCTGATCGCGAAGAACCCAACGTATAGGACCATACTTCCCAGTGTAATGTAGCCGATGATCCCCGAGAGACCGGGTAGGAAGAACCCGAGACCGAGAATACCCAACATAACGGCCATTCCACCGGTTCCGACGAGCAACAGCGGTCGTCGTCCGACACGATCCACTAATAGGAGAGCGACAAACGTCAAGAGGACGTTGACGATGCCGATTCCGACTGTTCCAACAAGTGACGCAATATCGCCAAATCCGATGTTCGTGAGGATCGTCGGTGCGTAATAGAGGATCGTATTGATCCCAGCGAACTGCTGAATGATTGCCAGCCCGACCCCGACGATGAGCGCCGGGCGAACCCATGGTTCTAAGAGGTCGGACAAGCCCCCCTCCGATTCGATCTCGCTGATCTCGCGAATCTCATCGAGCTCATCATCGACGTCAGACTTCGCCCGGATGCGTGATAAGACGCGACGAGCCTCCTCAGTTTGCCCCTTCTCGATAAGCCATCGTGGTGTTTCGGGCAGAAAGTATGTTCCGGCTGCTAAAACGGCCGCTGGTACAGCTCCGAATAGCAGCATCCAGCGCCACCCGATGATCCCCAAGAATGCGGGAGCAAACAGATAATTAGTGACATATGCCAGTAGAATACCGAGCGTGATCATTAGTTGTTGAAGGAATCCGAGTGCCCCTCGGATGTCCGGAGGGGCCATCTCAGCGATCAAGAGAGGCCCGACCATGGACGCGACGCCCACGGCGACACCTTCGATCACGCGCCACGCGATAAGCCACTCAAGCGTCGGCGCGAGAGCCATACCGAACGAACCGACAAAGAACACAACAGCGCCTCCAAACGTCACCCAACGCCGGCCGTATCTGTCGGATAATCGGCCCCCGATCGCCGCGCCGATCATCGCACCGATGAGCATACTGCTGGTGACTACGCCTTCGAGAAACGGCGTCAGAGTGAACGTTTCGTTGATGTATAACAATGCCCCGGAAATAACGCCGATGTCGAAGCCAAACAGTAACCCATTGAGTGCAGCGATGAAGGCAACGACGTATACAAAGGTCCCATGCTCGCGGTCAGCGTTGAGAGCAGTATCGATTACATTCATCTCGCTCTCATCTCGCGTCTTCTTTTTTGGCCCAAAATTGATAATAGCGAGCAGTTGTGGCTGTGAGAGTAATTATCTCGATACGTATTTCTCCAGTCACATGCCATTGTTTCTCTTAGCCAGTATTCTCACGTCCTACATGAACATCGGCCCTTGCAAAAGCAACGGTGTACCATCGAAATCCGATCTAGAACCGTTTGAACGAGTAAATTCTCACTCCGCTATTGGAACTTGATACGATCGCTTGTTGGCTTAGTTCAGGACGTAGTAGAGTCCGTAAGCCACAGCTGGGAGTTTAGTCAGGGGAAGAACAAGACTTAGACGAGTGGACACCAAATGCTAGCGCAACGCTGTGATCGGTGAGATCTCTCGACGGGACTTCCCGGGAGTTGCTGACCCACCGGTTGCAATCTTCCCGCCCTGAAAGGACGGCATTCCATTTCTCAAGGCAAACACTGACTGGGGGTTCGTTCCTGTGGGCAAAATCCGGAGTATGCTGGGATGGATATTACCGGTCCTGTTGGGGCCGTTATGTATGTTGCACGCAGAACAGAGATCGTACTGGCGAGCGAGAGGGTGTGCAAGTAACAACGCGGTGCCGAGTTGGCCTTCATGGCACACAACAGGATGCTTACGATGCAGACAATGGGATTGGCTAAAACGTAGCCTTTCACTCCAGCTCGCAGGCTTATAATGGTGTGGTCGCTCCCTACTCACATCCTCTCAGAATATAGAACACCAGTGTGATAAGTGGTAACAAATTAACCTCTGGGAGACATACGCAGACGGAGAGATGGAAGAGAGTATCTCAGGATTCAAGGTCCGCGGCACATGGGCCGACATCATCGAACACGGCGAGTGTATCACGCGCTTGCTCCGGGATGCAGGGACTCATACGGCATCGGGCAAACCGAATTCAAGCTACCCCGACGCGTTTGCGGAGTGGGACGAGTGGCGTCCCAAGCCCCACGATCAACTTGAAGACGCCATCAGCGAGAAAACCGCTGAGCAGGCCAGCGTCGATGAGGGAACAGGCGAGAAGGCCGACGAATCACCTACCGAAGACATTCAGACTGCCGGGGAGAAGCTTACCGAGTCCTCGGAAGAATTGGAAGAAGACGATGACGAGAGTCCAGCCGATAAAGCAGGCGAATCCATGGAACACGCCGCCCGGGCAGCCGACACGGCAGGACGAAAAGCCCTCCGGAAAGTCGAAGAGACCGTCTATGACCAAGTGATGACCCAAATCTCACCGTATTATTTCGACAATGAATTGGTGAGTGCCAACCTCGAACAAGTCACGACCGGTGATGAGGAGGAGTTCATCTTTGAGATCAATGTGAATGATGACGATCTGAAAAGCGTGATCTCTGAGCGCCTCACCGACGAGGACGCGATCGACTAATAGCATGTTGCTACTGGAAGTCACCAGACTGGGTTGCAACAGGAGTGCCGTCCACGTAGTATTTCGAATCGTCTCTTCCGACTCTGAGCGACGAACGCTATCGTGATCAGTCAACCGGGATTAAATCAGTGTATCGACCCAGTTCGCGGTGTCGAATCTGTGGCGACATCCTTCACAGAGCACGATCTCCACGACCTCCTCTGTTGAGAGATGAATATGGTATGGGTCGGGAGATCGTCTCCACAGTTCGCGCACGTTTTGGTCATGTCCCGTTAGAACTGGTCCTACGGAAACACCAATTATAGCTGTTTGCCTGTGGTTTCTCTGATGTGTATTTTATCGGACAGGGATGAAAGAACCTCTTCTGCGATGAATGGATCCTTGTATTCAGCACCTCGTTTATATCACATTCTGAAAATTCAGCAGAGCTACTGATTGTTTCATCTATGGCTGTGCGCACGGACTCCTATCTCTTGGCTTGGTCGGCCTTGTGCAACAACACGTCCTTGAATGCGAGGTGTTGCACAAGGTAGACTCTCTTTGAGGAGTGACTACCCTCTATTGGTTCTAGTCAATGGATACGCTCCTCACCAGCGGCCGATATCGTGTCTCTCTCGATACTGCTGGTAGTAGGCCTTCTCGACAGTCCGAAGATCTAACCCTCCTGGATTCCGTTTACGGAGCTCAGTGAGGAGTTGCGGGTAGTCAGAGAGCCGCAGTGCTCGGTCGTCATCAAAGAGAGCTGCAATCATGTATCGATCACCGACTGCGTAGTTCATCGGATCGTGAAATGCGAGAACGACTGTTGCGGTCGCAGGTCCGATACCGGGGATCGATGTGAGGGTGTTCAGCTGGAGCTTCGGGTCGTCGACTAAAAAGGCTGCTTCGCTTATTCGCTGGACGAACTCTGCAGGAACCTCGTACATCCCCTCGATGTATCGATCTCGCCGTCCGCGTTGGGCATTTAGCTTCCACTATATTACCTTCTCGAGCTGTTCCTGTGTTATGTAGTGCTGTTCTCCGAGGGTCGTAGTAAGTGTCTCCTCAATCTCTTTGAGGGCCGGGTCGTAGTTTGCGTCGTACTGCTCACTCCATTGTTTGATTTCGTCATTTCTCATCATAATCGCCAGAGAAACAGAATCGTGTACCACGGGCATAGATATTCTCGGTTCACGACTATATAAACAGGACTTAAATGAGAAAACGAATTCAACAGACGGCATCGAGTTGTTGATTCCGGCAATCGCTATCTGATTCCACTCCAAATAGAAGTGTGGACTATGGGAGATAAACCACTCCGAGAACAGTACCGGAACCAAATCAAGACTGCTGATGAGATCGATAGCCATGACGTGCAAACGATTCTGGCCGTGCAGCTACACAAAGCAAAGTTTCACCAACGAAAGGCGTTTGATGAGTACACCAGCGATCAGTCCATCCCCGAGACTCTTCCCCAGGCGGTAGTACAGTCCTCGCGACGACTCACTGAAGCTCGAGGGGAGGTCTCAACTTCTCTGACCACACAAGACGCATGGAGCGGCATTGCAACTGATGAGCAGTGGATCGGCGCTCCTCCGATCCAGATGTACCGAGAACGCGAGGACGTCTATCTACGTGGTTATCCATTCATCATCGGCTTTCAGAACGGAACGCCACGTATCATTCTCAACAAGATCCCTGTGTCGGACCCTTCGAACCTGTCTCTCGTCTACGGGAATGAGTGGGCCCGGCCATGGGTAATCGCACAGATACTCGACGCAACACGGTTCGATACAAAGGACCTGGTTCTCGCTACGATGAAGGCAGATAGTGCCCGCTACACTGATTTCAGCTACCTTCGTCAGATAGCAACCCGAACAGTCACGACGTTTTTGGAAGAGGACTACCGAGAGAAGCTCCCGGCTGATCGACCGCATCCGTGGGACCCACCGGAGCAGGAGGGGATCAGGACTGAGCTTCTTCGCTATGATTCGAATCGGTCACTGTTCTCTGAGCTCGGGCATGGGGATTCTATCCGGGACCTGATTCAGATGTTCTTGGGCCACCAGTCGCCAAAGGGGGTACCTCCGGATCGTGGTCGTACGCTGTAAGTCGACCTGAAGGTGACGGTGTATCGGCCAGCATCTATTAATCGAACTACGCCTTGTGCAACGAGACGGCTAATCGGCAGGGATTGTTGAACAAGGTAGACGCAATTTGTAGGCGGTTTACTGCGGGCGGAGTCTGAGAAGAGTTAGCAGTCCGTTACTGGAGAGAGATAAATCTGGTTGAAGACAAAATCTGCGAGATCCTCATCGGCGAGCTTGCCGTCAGTAGGGATCAATCGGTGGACCATCGGCATCGGGTAGATGATGCTTTGCACAGAGAATACACCGTCCAACCACAATCAACTCGACGAAGTGGAGAACCTCGCGTCCAAGAACGGCGCTTCAGGAGTGGAGACGGACAAGACAGAGTCACACGACGTCACAACTCCGCTTGAGCGGATCTGTACGCTCCCCGAGCACGTCGCCGATCGCGAGCTCACGACCAACCAGAAACGAGCGCGCTTCATTGCTCGGGACGTGCAGGACCACGCCGAGAAGGCACCTGCTGGGCTCGTGCTCGATAGCCAGACGATCGCGAAGGTCATCACTGCTGCCGAGGGAACGAAGCCTCACACCCAAACTGTGGCCCGTGTCATGGATTTCCTCGAGAAGCTGGGGAAAGACGACGTCGAACAGACGAAACGTCGGGGCAAGAAGCTCGTAGTCGTCGACGAGGAGGCACCCGACCGGTATCACGATCGTTGTGATCGGGCAAACGATCAGGCCCCTACAGAGAGCGTGATGTCCTAACAACGGAACAACAGGAAGGCGCATAGCTCACAAGAATCACCCCGGGTAAGCCGTCCCGTCCTAGTTACAACTCCGAGCAGCTTCTTCCTGATTTAGTAGTAGTGGAACGGGTTCGTCGGTTCTGCCTTCGGAACCATATCACACCACGGTATGATCAGTGTTCGGAGGCAGATACCGGATAGCAGTGTGTATGGTCAGTACTCTTCGACCGCGATGACTTGCTTCGTCGCTGCGTGTGTGAGATCGCCGTCTCCGGAGACCACCGGTGCATCGAGCTCGCGTCCCACCGCAGTGATCAGTGCGTCGGGACCGTCTAAGTATGGACCGCCCGGTGCGATCTCGTCAGCGATCTGCCCTGCTGTAACGGCTGTCTGTTCATCGATGGACTGAACGTCGGCCCAGGCGAGATCCATACGGGCACCATTGACATCTCCGTTCAGAAGATTTCCCTCACCGACGAGGACCTCTGCAAGCGCAGGGACCGGGACGATCCAGCGGGTCTGATTACCACCGTGTTCCTCGTAGAAGCGGCGAGTCGCCTCAAAGCCGTCGAGATAATCGATCAGAAAGGTCGCATCGAGAACCTTCATACGGTGTCTCCAGTCCGTTCGCGCATTCGACTCTTTCGTCGTTCCTTTGCTTTCTGACGTCGTTCACGTACCTTCTTAGCTTCCTCATCGGACCACCGCCCGAATCCATCCTCGAAGTCACCAGTGTTCTCCTCGGTGAGAATGCGTTCAAGAACGTCGTTGTAACTTTCACCTTCCTGTCGTCGGCGTTCGATCTTTCGCTTCACTGTCTCACTCACTCGAATCTGCTTGTCCGCAATACCCATATTGCGTTGACGTTAGCGTTGACGCTACTTCGCTTTTTGGCTCAGAACGTCAAGACTGATCTCGTATCATTCACAGCGGTACTTGTTACACAAAACCTGGGATTCTTGCTCTAGTTGGCTACAAGTGATCGGCGAGATCCCAACACAGAGAACAGTCACTCTATTGCAAATATATGTAATCGAGGATGACCGCCTCCGGAAGGGCTCCATCGTCAATGCCCTGCAGGATTGGGAGTGCATTATCCTGCAAACTATCTCGCCGGTATGCTGCCGCAAAGAGAACCGTCGTATCGACGAGTGCGCGGGGCATTTACTCGGGGTCGACACCCCAGATATCGTGATCGGCGCTCACATCGGTCGTCTTCGTCCCGTCGTAACCTTCGAACTCGACGAACGTACCCGTCTATTGTTGGATAACCTCAACGCGGATACTTCCGTCATCCCAAGGCGCCAGCGAAGCTGGTCACCATCGTCAATCCCAAGCTTGCATCGAATGTGGGCGGGGATGTTCGCCTGATTCCCCGATACCTTACTTTCGGCGTCGATTCGGTCACTACTCGTCTCGGTCGATACGAAACAGTGCTTAAAAGGTCTAGTGTGCCAGCACACTACTCCGTAATCCGACCGATGCCGCCGAGCAGACCGATCGTGACGGCGACCACGCGACCACCGATCGCGTTAACGAGCTCTCAGTTGACGTCGCTGCCGATCGGTTTCGAGCGGGGAGTGCATAGCCTCCTCATAGCGGCTGTCGCACTTGGGTACCCCCTCGAAGGGAGCACGATCAGAATTGGCTTTGAGGGGGTCGGTGAGTGTTACGACGGCTTTGTTATCCACTTTGGTAGGTTCGCCGGAATGGTCTCTTAGACAAGACAGATCGTCTCACGTGTCCTTAGCCCACCCGCCGTTTCCGATACACCCAAAAAACGGCCTAACTCCTATCTACATCTACGTAGAAACGATAATAACGACGTCTACTGCCATAACAGGTCGGTAGGTACCATATCCCGACGTACGTACAAAGGGTTATAGTGTTCTCGGTAGTATAGATACGTATGGCAAAGCCGGGTCCATCACCGACGGTAACGCCCGAGGACGTTCTCGAGGAGTTCCGTTCGCGAAACGATCCTAACGAACCGCTCACCGCTCCCGAGATCGCCGACCGGCTCGGCTGTTCGCGAACGACCGCACTCAAGAGACTTCGCGAGCTCGCCGAGAGAGGCGACGTCGCCTCGAAGAAAGTCGGTGGCCGCTCGCGGGTTTGGTGGCTCCCATCGACCGAGTCCGACCGCGACTTGCTGAAAGGCTATGGATCATGGACGGGAACCAGCCTTGGCGAAGCTGTTGACGAAACGCGCGAGCAGCTAGACGAGAACCTGCGAGAGGACGAACGTGTACTGTCCTGACACGAACTTTCTGATCGATTATCTCGACAAAGAGCACGAGGCGTCTGAGGACGCGAAAGCGCTCCTCGAAGCGAATACAGATCGAGAGTATCGAATCCCCTCGGTCGCCTTTTTTGAGGTCCTCCGCGCTGGCGCTCGTCTTCGCGGCGCGGCTGGTGTCGCCGATCTAATCGAGCAACTAAATTGGGCTGATCACCTTCCACTCACCCCGTCCGCCGCTCGCGAAGCCGCACTTATCGACGGCGAGCTCGAACAGTCCGGCCAGAAGATCAACCTCGGGGACGTCTTAATCGCGGGGACCGTTCGCGAGGCAAGCGGGATGCTCGTTACTCGAGATAGCCACTTTCAGAACGTCGACGGTCTCGACGTTAAACGATACTGAGGAGGGGTAGGGTGCGTTACTCACAGGCACGACCGAATAATCGGGGTATTTCTGGATCTTTGCTAACTTCATATTCAACGGTGAAAAGAGCATCCTGCAATCCGGCTACTCGACGTCTTCAGGATCGAATGCAGATGCGAAAAAGCTATTCATAGAGTCAAAGACTTTGCATACTCACTCGCTGGCGCTCGCTCACTACTCCATCTCGTATTCGGCTTCGGTTTCCGACACCTCGACGTCGGCATTGGATCCGGGGTCGACATCCTCGCCCTGCTTGATCGCGTCTGCCTCCCGTTCCATTGCCTCGAGGTCCGGTTGTGCTTCCTCCTCGATCCCAGCGATCATGTCGGCGATGTCGTCGAGTCCAAGCAGTTTACGGGTTTCCTCATCGAAGTCACGGCTATCGAGCTGGCCCTCGTCGAGTTTGGTGTCGCTGCCGGTGAGGTGTTTGCCGTAGCGCCCGACCAGCGAGGTCAGCTCCTGGGGCATGATGAACGTGCTCGACTCACCCTGGCCGATCGATTCGAGGGTCTCCATCCCCTTCTCGATGATGGCGCGCTCGCCCATCGATTCGGCGGATCTCGCTCTCAGAACGGTCGAGACCGCATCACCCTGAGCCTCGAGGATCTGGCTCTGTTTTTCACCCTGCGCGCGGATGATGTTCGACTGCTTATCACCCTCCGCCTTCTCGACGGCCGAACGGCGTTCGCCCTGTGCCTCGAGGATCATCGCCCGTCGCTTGCGCTCCGCGGAGGTCTGCTGCTCCATGGCACCCTTCACACCCTGGGACGGCGTGACCTCGCGGACTTCGACGGACTCGACGCGGATCCCCCACTCGTCGGTCGGCTCGTCGAGTTCCTCGCGGATCCGTGCGTTGATCTGTTCGCGTCGACTGAGCGTGTCATCGAGTTCCATACCCCCAATGACGGCCCGTAGCGTCGTCTGAGCGAGGTTCGAGACGGCTTTCTTGTAGTCGTCTACCTCGAGGAACGCGCGTTTGGCGTCCATCACGCGGATGTAGACGACGGCGTCCGCGGTCACCGGCGAGTTGTCGATCGTGATCGCCTCCTGGCTCGGCACGTCGAGGGTCTGGGTCCGCATGTCGAAGCGGTGGGTCGCCGAAACGAACGGCGGGATGAAGTGGATGCCCGGTTCGAGGAGTTTGCGGTACTCGCCGAAGACGGTCAGGGCACGTTTCTCGGTCGCGTCGACGATCTCGACCATCTGCCAGACGGTGACGATGGCGAGAAACAGGAGTAACAACGCGACGAACGTCAGCGTGAGTGTCGCCTGCAGCGGGACGAGGGGAATCATATCCTACATTTAGGGAGGCACTGCGAAAAGGGTTCGCACGGTCGCCAGATCGGGCATTCTCGCTCGTGCTCAGATTGACGGTCATGTTCGTGTTCGCCGTGCCGTCGATCCCAGTCCCGGTCTCAATTCGTTCTATCGGAGCGCACAGTTGATTTCGTCCTCGCTCGCGCCACGTGACTCAATCCTGGCGGCGGCAACGTCGTCAGGATTGATCACCATCCCTTTCTCGCTCTCCTCGATTTCCCCTTCCATCGACCGCGCGGTGGAGTACGGTTGAAGCCGTTCCGTTCGAGCTTCCTCTGCCCTGCCGTTGAGGTGACTCGCTCGGTGGTCCAGCCGTGCTGAAAGCGTGAAGTCCTACAAACAGACCAATACGAAGGCGCACCACTGAGGATGCGGACGATGACGTTTTCTTCCACATGGAGGGCGTTGGCGGCCCGGGTCTCGAAGAAGGTGCAGACATCGAACAGGCCTCCAGGGCCCCCGAGCGACCAACGTCGTTCGTGCCTAATACGGCGATTCAGCCCGCCATCGATTGGCGGCACTAATACCCAGTATACTGTATCGATATCACAGACCGTGGCTAGTACTCTCTGTGGAGTCTCTCAGAGCATGAGAAGGCAACCCAATTAGCGATGTAGTAGTCCCTGTATTCGATTGCGAACATCGTCAGCGGATTCGTACGATTCGTTACTGACCGGAGCAAGGACTTCTTCAACGGATTTCGACCCCTCCTGTGTTTCGACCTCACGGTCGCCGTGGGCGCTGATGAGCTCGTCGGTGGTCATCGGATAGGTGTGGGTTTCGAGCGCTTCATCGAGGTCGCCGAGCTGTTCGGTGGACTCGTCGTTTATCGGTTCGGGTTCATCGCCGCGGTCACGTGCCTCCTGCAGTTCCTGCTCTCGCTGGCGTCGTTCTTCGTCATCCGCTTGCTTGTCTCTCGAGTTTTTATTGTCTGCCATCTTCTGATTTAGATGCGCGAGCGGGATAACCCTGTGGCCGTTCATCGGTCCGTTCCTCGTAGATCCATCGATCAGCCAGATCAGACGGAACATGGTCTCTACTCGGTGAAAACTACCTCTCGATGTGGGGGCTGCGCACAGAAGTCGTTTCCTGCGGGATCGTACATGAGGGTCCATGTTTCGGTATAGAGAAGTGATCTCTGTCTTCGTCTCGACGACAGTTGCTCCGAACTCGGTCAAACGCTCACCTTCAGCTTACGATCCCTACTGGTAAGATCGAGGTGGATCGGGATGCGTTCTGGCACGGAGCATAGCATTCTCAAAGAACAGCCGAGGTCCTTGCTCAGACGGGTGTTCTCGCACCTGTAGTATGTCACGCCATCCTGCTCGACAGCTCGAGGCGCGAGCCGATGATGAACGTCTCCTCGTCGCTGGCAGTTGCCTTGTGCAACGATCGCCATTATTAGACGGAGATGTTGCACAAGGGCGGCATCTCGGCGAATTCGTTCGGTATCGGGGGTTGTAGGCCAACTGTAGACGCTATACCGCATGTGACTGAATCATCTCATTTGACCCAATCATATGAGATTCGGAGTGGGCGGGAACTGCAACGGGAGCTATCGAACCTTTTTCAATCAGCCTACAGAAATGACGTATCAATCGGGCCCACGTGAGTCTGTGGGTACACCGACCGGCCAGATCTAGAAGTAATGGCGATCGAGCTTGCAACGTCCCGAGACCAGAACAGAGAGTCGTGAGATGGATATTTCGGGCATCTCTTTTCGGCTCACAGTACACGCTACCAGACTGTTCGGAGACGGTCATCGGGATCGAGCGGGTTGTTGCGGATGATCCTTGACGCCCCTCGTAGATCTTTCCCAGTTCATCTGTTGAGTCTTCGCCGGTATGCATGCCATGCCATCGCAACCCCCTCTTATTATTGGAGTAGATACCGATAACAAACCATGGCCAACTCTATTCTCGTTCCGATCAACGGTATCCCACCCACGATTGCAGCTCTCAATCACGTACTCACGCTTGAAGGCTCGCATGAAATCACGGTCCTCCAGGTCTGCCCGATCGTTGAACGAGACGATAGCATTCGCCAGACAGTCATTCCGGACGCAATCGAGGAGCAACGAGAGGCCAGCAGACAGACCGCAGAACGAGTCTTCTCAAAAGCCACGGACTATGCCGCTGACCACGACGTGATACTCAAGACAGCGATCGATTCAGGCCACCCTGCTGAACGAATCAGCGCATATGCCGATGCCAACGATATCACTCGCATCGTCATCGGAACGCAAGAACAGTCGCTTCTCTCACGCATTTTGCGCGGGAGCCTCCCGGACGGGATCATGAAGCGGTCATCGGTTCCAGTAACAACGATTCAGACCCCGACGGATGAATCCTCTCGAAAACCTAATGACACTGATCAGGATCGACCGCTCACACTCTCACGTGGGATAAATTAAGAGACGTTCGAATGCACGACTGGGGACGAACTGCGAGAAGTCTTAATCCCGGACCAGGTTCTTGTCTTCCTTGCTGCTCACAGCGACCGAGCCTTCAAGAGCCAGACTCATATCGTGATACAGGTTCCAGTACGTCGGATACCAAATCTCGACTCTCAACCGACGAAACGCTTCTCACTTGGCGAATCGAATCTCCTATGCATCCTGCCACCGGACCGGGAGAGAGTGTCTGTTCTGGACCAGTCCGACGATGATCCGGGCCCAGGTGATACGATGCAGGAGCGAGCAAGCGATACTCGTTTCAAGAGATGGATCCTCCTCGATGCGAACCGCTGGAGCATCGTTGGACTCCTGACGATCGGTCTCTTTGCCATGCTCCTCGCGCTCACCGCCGCCAGTCCGGCTCCGGTCACCATCCTTCAAACCGAGTCGTCGGTGAACTTCGTGTTCTCGTCGCTCGTCACCGGTGTTATCACCGCCGTCACGCTGATTCTGGGGATCAATCAGCTCGTGATTGCCCAGGAACTTGGTCCGCTTGGGAAACAACGCAATCGGATGAAAGGCGCGATGGACTTTCGCCAGGACGTCGAAGATGCCGCGGGACTGACCGTGAGCCCCACCGAACCAGCCACGTTCTTCCGGGCGCTCGTCGAAGCGAGCCAGAAGCAGGCGGAGACGGTTCGGAGCACGCTAGACGACGATACCGCTGGGGACGCCTGTGAAGAGATTGAGAAGTATCTCGATGATATCACCGACAACGCATCTGAGGTCAGCAATCAACTGAAGGGGACGGAATTCGGGACGTTTCAGGTGCTCAATGCGGCGTTGGACTATGACTATTCGCGGAAGATACACACCGGTCGCCGCATCCAGAACGAATACCGATCCGTCCTTTCTGAGGAGGTTCTGAACGAGTTCGGCGATCTCCTGGAGATCCTGAAGTTTCTGGGCCCGGCTCGGGAACACTTCAAGACGTTCTACTTCCAGTGGGAGTTGATCAATCTCTCGCATGCGATCCTCTATACAGCGGTCCCAGCGCTCATCGCTTCCTTCACGATGATTCTGTTCTTCGATCCGGGATTCATTCCTGGGATGATATTCGGCATGAACACCGCCGTGCTGGTAGTGTGTGTTTCGGTGACGATTGGGACCGTCCCGTTCATCGTGCTGTTAGCGTATATCCTTCGCATCGCGACTGTGGCGAAGCGGACGCTTGCGGTGGGACCGTTCACCCTTCGGAAAACGGGTGGGTCGGAGGACATTCACTGGGAGGAGTGAACTCCCGCTGGAACGGCGACTCTCATGGCTTCTGCCCGACTCACCCCAGCGTACCTGCCTGTGCCCGTTTCGGTCTACTTGTACTTATGATCAAGATCGAGACGGGCAGTACTCTTGATCTCGATGAAGCGAAGTCGACACCTGTGCGCAGCTGTTCTGAAGCAGAATCATGAGGGGCTTATGGCCCCCAGATGACCAGTTGGCGACAGGTGTAGTGAATAAGAATATAGCCTGGCGTAATCGAACTCCATTTTGTGTACCGAGTGTACGTTCCATTCAACCGAGCTTCCGGCTTTGGCGGAAACTCGGAAACTCAACATGCTATATCACATTCCTCCAAGGTCGTGCTTATATACCATCGCTATCATCGAAATCGGCTCGCAAAATTCGGCAACTCAGAAACAAGCCAAAACCTGGCTTCCTCCAAAACAGATCGAACACATCCGCGATGCCTGCTCCTCTGAATCATTCGCAACCTACCTCCAAGATCGGAATGAGACACTCATCGTTCTCCTCGCAGACATTGGGCTCCACGTTAGTGAACTCGTCGCGCTCAACTGGGAATATCTCAACTTGGATGCCGACCTCGGCGAGCTCTACTTGCCGAGTGAGATCCAGAAAGCCAATCCGGGGGCCTCCTATCTCGCCTCGTTGATGAAACCCGCCGACAGCTTCGCCGGTATTGGAACCGCGTCTGGAAAGAGACTCAAGCATTATCCCCTTCACGCCAGCCTGACCGTAACTTCGTTCTTTGTGAGCATTCCTCCGATCGAGAGGGTCAGACGATCAGCAACTTCCCGGCTCTTCTCCAGCTATTTTTGTCTAAGTAGACGTCTTTCGCAGGGAAAGAAGCGGCTTTCCCCATTCTGACGGGCGCACAGAGTGCTTATCAGTCCTCGGAATCTACTCTCAGACATGGGTGTAGTTAACACGGTAAAAAGGCTCATGACGCACCGGTCCCAACGACGGCCGAGACACGGTACGTACTACTGCCCAGCCTGCGGACGATCTTTCAAAGCTCAACAGAAGATCTGTCCGCTATGCGCGGCGCGGTTCACAGGCTTGGAGACGGACCGGTGTCGTCACTGTGGAGTAACGGGAACGGACCGACAAACACAGCCGTGTCCCTCCTGTGGATCAACGAATACAGAGTTAGTCGAGAGATGAGTGATGATCACAGTCAAACGGTTTTGGAAGCGAATTTGTAGACAAGTCTGGCTATCTGACGCTGATCGGTATTACGATGATAAGGTAATAGACATATCCGTGCAGCTTTGATTTTCTATGCAGGAGTTATCCGTGTCGAGAAGTAGTTTATGATCGCGCGCATCAGCTTGTAATTCATCTTGATACTGATCCGCTTCACACCTCCGGCATCGGGCAATCCAATCACTAGATACTCTCGATGTCGATGGTGGGGGACGCGTACTGCCAGTGTTGAGTGGGCAGCTCCACTCATTCCATATTCCCCCGAGACTGTTCTACTGACCTCTCTTCATTTTATAACAAGCAGAAATCCTACAGTAGTATCCTCTATAAAGGCAGCCGATGGCAGACCTCATCGTTCAGTCGGCGGTCAAGGAGGCGCTCGATGACCACAATGTTTCGTCGGGTTTCTACGAGACACTCGACGAGGAAGTCGAGGAATTACTCGAGGATGCAGCTCAACGCGCTGAAGATAACGACCGCAAGACTGCTCAGTCCCGCGACCTCTGAGACGGACAGCTTCTCCAACTAAGTAGTGTAGGCGAACTCCCACTGTAGCTCCGTTTTCGTAGATTCCCTGTTGAAAACCAGCCCAACAGCCTTTCGGAGCTAGGTACCATTCGTAATTGTACCTCACACCACGGCATGATCAGTCGGACACTACCTTGTGCAAGATCGTGGCCATCCAAGTAGAGACTGTTGCACAAGAATTGATATATCGGTTCCTTCATCAGTACCACAGCTGGTGGTCCCGATACAGAACCCTCCCAATGGCCGAGGCTGGTTACCCTCACTAGCCTGATACCAGCCTCAACTAGCGGGTTGTGAGCCACCAGTTATCGAACGTGATCCCAATCTATACGGATGCATTCGCCGTCGACTTCGATATGAGTCCAACTGTCCTCGAACTACAGAACGCGATTCGTACAGCCGTCGGTCGCTTCGAGCGTGAGGTGAGTGCGTCGTTCACCAAAGAGGAACTCGTTGCCATCGCGAACGAGGTGGGATATGCTGTCGACGAGGGGCCACGACCATCAACGACGACGATGCGAGCGGGCATTCGGTGGAAGACTGGACTGAGTGAGTCTCAAGAGGCCGCCAGCGGTGGGTCGTTTGTCAAAGACGAATTGCAAGCGATAGCCGACGAACTCGGCGTGCAGGTGGAATGACGACGTTCTCTACTCACAGATCGATACGAGTCGTCAGACAGTACGCTTCGCGATCCTTGTGAAAGCAATCGCCGACAACGATTGCGTCAGTACCCGAATCGGGAACGGTATTCGCTTTCTGCGTCGAATCGATCCCATCATATAGCAAGTGCGTCTCATCGAGAACTGTCGCCGTTGCGTTTACAGCAGCTGTACCTCCAAATTTCCCCGTGTACTCAACATAAAAACGAGAAATTATAGAGTACCGCAAGCACGTCGTTTCGCACAAGTGTCGTGAGAACGATCGGTGTCGTTACCAAGCGCGTATCTACTAAGGATGCATGCACCAACGCTAGTCGATTGAACTCGTCACAGAACAGTTGGACTGCCGCTATCGTGTTCGCCAGCGTGACTGCTGCGTTCTTGCCATCATCGAGCGGAAACGTTTCGTCGAATTCAACACTGTGAACGTTGAACGCAGCCTGCCGGTCAAGGACGGTCTATGCCGCTTTCCCCGAGGCATCGTCGTAGGAGGCCGTGTCAGTGAGTTCGTTGGCAACCTGCTCGGGGAGGACGATGTCGTGTGTGTCAAGTAACCAAGATAGTTGCATCGCTAGCAGCTGCAAGAATTGTTCCGGTCTGAGTAGCGCTCTCATCTGCAATTAGTACCATCTTATTACCCGGGAAGCGATGTGTGAGGTCTTCATCCTATCGAACAGACAACGTTATATCGCTACAATTGAGAACAATTGTATGGGCGACCAGACTACCATTACGCTCGATCGTGCCGACAAGGAGCGTCTTGACGAAGAACGAGGCGCTGTCCCATGGGGCGCATATCTCGTCGGATTGCTTGAAGAGAACGACCAGGAGTCCGTCCGTTTAGATCCCGCACAGGCCGAAGAACTCTCCCGGATGATCGCAGAACGGACAGTCGACCTCTTTGAGGAGCGACGATACTGAATTCCAAATTCTAGTACGAGCTGAGAGGCCCGATCCTGCAGAGGGATTAAGTCGTGTGAAACGATAACACGTACTGGCGATCCATTCCAACCGATCGCTACTGGTTAGTGCTGTCGTTTCACCTATCCACTTCGGATAGGTCTTCAACGGGAAGACAAGGTTGGATAAGAGGGCTACGTCAGCCATCGGTGTAAGGACACCATTCCTCGGTGGATACTACCGTACTCGATAGCGATCACGACCGCGCCTGCGCCCAGCGCTGTCGCAACGAGGTTGGAGAGTAGTCCCAGGTCGATCGGGATCACAATCCCGCCGAAGAGACCCCCGAGTGCAAGAATCCCGAACCCGACCGGTTGGAGCCCATACGTTTGCCCGAGCGCCCAAGCCCCAGCGGCACCGACTCCCGCCATCGCCACCTGAGCGGTATGCGTATCGAAACAGATCGCTCCGGTGCAGGCAGTCTGTAGGGTCGGTCCAAAGACGACTCCGGTCAAAAGTGCGATGATTCCAAGCCCGGCCCCGATACGGAGGGTCGATCGTGGATCGTACTTCATGTACCGTTTCAGTATCCACAGATATCCGCCTGCGATCAGCACTCCGGCGATCGAGTCGATGAGGTAGTGGACACCGAGAACGAGACGCGAAAGCGAGATCAGCACGATACTGACGCCGGCTGCCGCGAACCGCGTCCGTTTGGTCCCGAGCCGGACGAGACATACCAACCCACCATAGACGAGTGTCGCGCCGAGGGCATGCCCGCTCGGAAAACCAGTCGTCTCGGTGGCAATTAGGTGTAGCTCAGTCGGCGGTCGCGGGAGTCCGAAAGCCGCCTTGAGGCCCGTTAGTAGCGCGAACCCACCGATCACGGTACCGAACAAGGACAATCCCCGGTCCCGGTCAAGCACGAGGGCCGCGGCGATCGTCACGGCTACGAGCGTCGAGACGTCCCCGAATCGAGTGACGAGCTCGGCGATCGGAAAAAGGTGCTCGGGGACCGCATCCCGAACTGCCTCGACTTCACCGATGCCACGGCTCATAATTAGTTTGAGTCCGGCTCCAGCTACGACAGCTACACAGTAATGGTTTCGTATTAAGTTGCATCGCGAAGCCCATCGATGGTATCAACAGCGACGAGAGTTCCCCGATTACTGATTGTTACACTGTCACAGACTGCTTCGACCTGTTCCATTACTACCGTCACACCCTGTGTGCAAGATGAATCTATGGAAGGTAGAGAGCAAGCGGATGAAATGGACACTATGATAGCTCTTGACCGTATTCACAGTGGGGGGACGGTCAACCGGAAAACACTACCTGATTTTCTTGACCCACCCACCCCGTGTGCGAGATGAAATGCTCACAGCTGAGGTGGGACGAATTCCTTGAAGAGAATCACTCCTATTGGAGAAAAGAAGCAGATCACAAGTCCCGTCCGTTTAGATCCCGCACAGGCCGAAGAACTCTGCCGGATGACTGCAGAACGGACAGTCGACCTCTTCGAGGAGCGACGATACTGATTCTACTCATAATCATGATACAACAGAGTTATATCCGCGAATTATCGTAGGCCTGCCAATGGCACATGGATCAACGAAACAACACTCATCTCTCTCACTCGACACGGTATTCGAACTCTTAGCCAACAAGCGACGACGGTTTGCGCTGTATTCGCTGCTTGACTCCTCAGAGAATCCCATCGAGTTCGAGACGCTAGTCGAGGATGTCGCAACTCTCGAAGCCGCCATACTCCGAGAGTCACTCACTCGAGAACTCTACCAGAACGTTGCAGCGGACCTCTATCAGTGGCATCTCCCGGTCCTCAGTGACGTCGGAACCGTTGATTGTGATCCTCGGCATGAACTCATACGCTGTCTCGATCAGCCCCTACTCGCTCAGTGGGCTGCTCGCGTGCGGCACGATGAACTCAGTCAGCCTGAGGAGTGATACCTCCGGAGTTGTGATTACGGCTGACATCAGCGATTGTCCGCCCTATCTAGCAAATCACAACGAGACCTCAAAGATCAAGTTGCTCGACTTTGTGAAGGAGGTCAGCTCGATCCGTCCACGGATGTGCTCGCTCGATATTTTCGAGCGATAGCATATGGGTCCAGAACATCCCGTTGTAAGCCTCGTACTGTTCGTCGTCGTCTTCGTAGACTCGGTAGAAAGCTTGCGTCCGTGTTCTGTACTCATATTGGTCGATGAAGCCAGCCTCCCAGCAATGCCCGCCATGAGAGTGTTCGTAGACACCCACAATGGTGTCAGCATACGAAAGTAGGAGTTTGAATTTCGCTGTCCAATCCTCGGTGAAATCAAAGATATCTTCCATCAGGCGAGGATGTACTCCCGGTTCGTCCAGGTTTTCCTGAACTGCTTTGAGGTGTGGTTTTTCGCTTTCTCCGTAGTGGCCAAGGACGAACACGGTCTGAATGTCGGGGTCAAAGAAGTCCTTGTTCTCGTGAACTGTAGTGAGGATACCTTGTGTTTCGGAGGGTGTGAGCGGTCGGTTGTTGACTGCTTTGAATCGCGTAGATAGATCTTCCCCAGAGGGGCCTGACATAGTTCTATATCGTGTTTTTAGGGGTTAGTTCTTTGGAATACAACCAATCTGGACCACTTCGAAAGGGGCCGAAATGGTTAAGGAAGTGGTCACTGTAGTACCATTCAAGATGAGCACACTTGAACACCGTCACGACCGAAACAACGACGAACTTGATCCCATCGAGGCGATGAGTGTGCTCAATACCACGACACGGAAAAACATCATTGGTGTGATCGTCGGCCATCCCACGAGTATGCCCTCAAAGAAAGAACTCACGTACTATCTCCCTGAGATCCCGGACTCGACGATTTCATCGAACCTGAGCGTCCTTGAAGACGCAGGTATTATCGCATCTGCATCTCACGAACGAATAGACTTAGAGAGGGGAGAACCATATCGATTCTTCCGACTCACCGATGCCGCTCGCAAATTATTCGACCGAAATGATCTCTTTGAGGAGGCCGCATACAAGAACCTCATCGAACAGACCGAGAAGACTGACCAGATTCGGGAGGCTGAATCAGCTTCCCGTCCAGATTTCAACTAATCCAGATTCTATACTATCAGAAGCGACCTCGTGACCTCCTCCCGCGCGCCTAGTGAGGCATTACTCGAAACCGACCATCGGAACCCACGAGTGTGGACACAGACGTGCGTATAGTTCTTGGAGATATCTACAGCACGATCGAACAACTAGATCCGATCCATTTAGTAATAGAGCGACCTATAGAAAATCAATGGCTACGGATAGCTCGTCTTCACCATCTCTTGGCGATCAACTTACGACTCTCCAGTCTGAAGATCCACGACGATACGCCCTCCTCAAACGCCATGTCGACAAACTCGAGGAGCTACTGGAAAACGCGGACCGCAACTACGCCTCGGCGAAACAGCTTCACTCGCGTTGGGAGGACCCACCGTTTCGACCGCAGATCACTGGCCAGCTGCTCAGTACGGCCGCCACCCTCGAGATCCTCCACGTACACACTCACCGGAGTAATCGCAATCGATACGATCTAACGGCGTATGATCAGACACGTCTGAAACAGCTTGCTTCACTTCTCGAAGCTACCCACGACTAACTGGTCGAACACAGAACGCTGTCAGTCAGCCTTAGATCGACACTCTACAGTTCATCGAGCTACTCATCTTCCCATTTGTGGCGTGCTCGACGCTCGTGACGGCCCCGTTCGGTGAGCGAAGTCTCGATCGTCGATGGCTGAGGTCTCGTATCGCGCTATTGTTCGGAGAATATCTCGCTCAGTAAGGCGACGAAACCGACCTGAAAAGCCATCCTCACCCGAATCGTCTCCGTGAGGATAGATACCGTTTCAGTTCAAATCAGCGTCCCGAAGTCGGAGTACGCCGAACAGAACCGGGACTAGCATCCACGCACACAGAACGGCGACCAAGAACGGCTCAACGAGATATCCAGCAACAGTTCCATCGACATGATCGCTGAGCGGCGTGCCAGGGTCGCGTTCGAGCAGCCCGTACGTGATACGTAACGGATACACCGAAGTGCCACCCAGCGTGGTTGCGACGTCAGCGTACGCCTCGATCGGATTCAGACGTTCGAGGAGTGGAATCCACGGTGTGACGGTACTGCTCGGGAGCGCTTGCGTCGCCACGTGGTATATCCCGGCGACGATGGGTTCCCAGAGGAACGTCATCGTCATGTATCCACCGACGATGGCGGCGATCGATATCTTTCGAGTAGCAGCCGCCGCCGAGATGCCGATCGAGAGACCACCGAACGCGAATGCGAACAGAACCGTGGTGGCGCCGAGTCCCGCGAGCGATGTCACTGGAACGGATCCAAACGTTACGAGGCTTACCGGGACTGTGAACCCGATCGTCACGATGATGCCGATCGCGAGCGCACTCAGTCCTCCGAAAAGTTTGCCCAGTACGACCTCAGTGCGAGACAGTGGCAGGCCGAGAAGCACTCTGAGGCTCCCGGACGCGCGTTCACCGGAGACGGTAAAACAGCCGACGAGGATGGCCGCGAGAGGAACGAGCAGTTGAAACGGAAGTCCGAGGTTGTCGACCGCGGCTGTGGCCGATGAAGGTCCGCCATCCCGTGCTACCACCTGAAAGACGACAATCACGCTGACGAGGAGCGCAACGAGAACCGTCCGTGCTGCTCGCGATCGAGAGATGTGCCGGAGTTCCTTCCGTGCGACGACGAGCACACGCTCGAGCGATGGTGTCTCCCCAGATTGAGATGTCGTGGTCGTGTCCCCGGGCTCAGAGGGATCCGCCTGTCGAGGAGCCGTCACGGCTCAGAGACCTCCCGACACCGACTGTGGGTTCTCTCGCTCGGGGAGCGAGGTAGACGTATGCCGGTCGAACAGGGCAGCGAGTGATACGTCGTGGTCATCGATCACAGCGACGGTCATCAGCTGTCCGTCCTCGATGATCCCGACGCGATCACAGGTCGCTGCGACGTGTTCGAGGCCGTGACTCGAGAGAAACACCGTCGTTCCGCGCGTGACCTCTTCGGTGATGAGCTGTTTCAGCAGCGAGATGCCGTGTGGATCCAGCCCACTCGTCGGCTCGTCAAGCACGAGCAACTCCGGGTCCCCGACCGTTGCCATTCCCAGTGCCAATCGCTGGCACATTCCCGTCGAGTATGTCCCGACTGGGCGGTCGGCATCCACATCGGAGAGACCGATCCGATCGAGGACCCGGTCCGCATCGACGTTGATCCCTTTGAGGTCGGCTGGAAGACGAAGGTGTTCGTACCCGGTCAGCCGATCGTAGAGATCGTATCCTTCGGGCAGTACGCCGATCCGTTCGTGAATCTCACGAGCGTCGCGCTGGGCGTCACAGCCAAGAACAGTTGCCGTTCCCTCGGAAGGACGAACGTAATCGAGGAGGATATCGATCGTGGTCGATTTTCCAGCGCCGTTCGGGCCGAGAAAGCCGAACGCGTCTCCCTCTGGTACGGTGAGGTCGAGGTCATCGATAGCGACGTGATCGCCGTAGCGTTTAGTGAGCCCGTCCAGCCTGATCGCTGCCATGAACGTATCGACGGGAATGAACGTCATAGTTCGGAAGTCACAGCTTCTGAGTGAGAAACTCCGTGCAGGGGTATTTTCCAGTAGAGAGACGAAGTGTGGCTGTTAGATGGGGGAGCCTCCCGACCGACTGACCGTCGAAACCGTCGGTGAGTTGCTCGAAGACGAGTACGCTCGGGCGATCCTCGCCGAGACGAGCCGGGAGCCGCTGTCAGCGGATGAGCTTGCCGAGCGATGTGATGCATCGTCGCCGACGATCTACCGCCGAATCAATCGGCTACAAGAGTTCGACATGCTCCGTGAACAACAAACCCTGAGTACGGATGGCCACCACTATCGACGCTTTTCGGCTCGTCTGGAGCGCGTAACGATAGAACTCCAAGACGGGAACTACACGATATCCGTCGATCGAACCGATAGTGATGCAGTCGATCGATTGACCAAACTCTACGAGGATCTCAGATGACCTGGTCAGGCTTTACCGTCGAGGGCGGCTCACTTATCGAAGGGCTGGTCGGATTCGTACTGGCGATCGGGACTATCATCGTCGGTACGTGGGTTGCGATGGTAGCGTATCACGGCTACAAACGGTCCGAGAACCCCTCGGCGCTGTTTCTCGCGGCAGGGATCGCACTCACGTCAGCCGGCTATACTGGCACGAGAATACTTGTCCCGACTACAGGAGGGTCGTCACTGCTGACGGATGCGGTCGCCAGCGCGGTCCAGTTCGCAGGATTGGTGTTGGTTCTCTATGCGGTGTATGGACGTCCGGAACGGCGCACTCGATACGTGCTCGGAGGGACGTTCATCGGAGCAGGTCTCCTTGCCCTCGTGCCGTTCGTTCTCGTCGAAGTCTTTGGGATGACTCTATCCGCTGGGACAACCGGAGCGAACGGTCCTACCGCCGTTCTCGGCGCGTTCATCACAATTCAGGCCCTCAGAGGGTATTCCCGATACGGAAATCGTTCGATGCGGTGGCTCGCAATCGGGATCGCGTTACTGACTTTCGTCCCGTTTCTCGTGCTCGAACTACTCACACTGTTTAGGTCCACTCTGGCGATTTCGGATGCCCGTGGGCTCAGTCTCGTGTTGTTCACCGAACTCGTAGGTGTCCTCGCGATACTCCTGTCCCTGCAGATCGATGAACAACGATGATTCTTCACGACCTCAACCAGGATGCACCACCCACCTCCACTGTTTGCCGGCGCACGGACCCGTTGACGAGGTATGGGAGGATTCTCGACCCGATCAGAACCATGCTGATCATACTGGAGACAGCCGCTCGTTTCCAGAGCGGTCTGCAAGAATCGTACTACTCGATTGTGTCGACTCATCAAGATGATACCCGAAAACGCCAACGTTCGACATCCGTTTCATCCACGATGACGAAAGCACTGTCAGACAGATCTGGTCACATACGACGCTTGAACCCTTACCCAACGCCTCAAATCAGCCGCAGTACAACACCCAGTCGCTACTTTCCTCGTTGTCACGTCCAGTTTTTCGTAGGGTTCTCGAAACTAACCACGACTGACTAGTATAACACGCAGCTCCATCAGTTGGCCTCAGACTCAACACCCTCCAGCCCAGCAACATACTGATCCTCCCAGTCACGGCGTGCTCGAAGCTCGCGACGACCCCGATCGGTAAGCGTATACTTGTTCGTTCGCTGGTCGAGCTCGCCCTTTTTCACTACTCCCTTCTCGACGAGTGTATCGAGGTTTGGATACAGACGCCCATGATGGATCTCGGTCCCGTAGTACTCCTCGAGAACGTCCTTGAGTGCAAGCCCATGCGGTTCGTTGAGTCCCCCAATTGCCCACAGAAGATCGCGCTGGAACCCAGTCAGATCGTGCACGTCTCCTCTCAGGTAGGATATATTGTCAAGGTACTGGATGTACTCACACGAGAAGCGACTGAATACAGCTATGAGACACGACCGAGGATAACTCACAGAGAGAACTATACTGTCTTGTCTCTAGAACAGCCCTATATTCCAGGCGTATGATCACTGCCCCAAGAGACCACGGTGAGCGACGAGGCCGACAGGATCGCCTCAAGGGTCTCCCAGAGCGGTCCATATCGAAGCTCCGGATGAGCAACCCGGATTCGGATCGGGACCTCCCACGAGTCCTCGAAATAGATCGGTCGATCAGGACGCCGAGCATCCTCTGGGGAAAGAGAGTAGACCCATTCGATACGATCGACAATCATTCGTATCACTGAATTCAGTGCAGCGTCGCTCGTTGAATAGCCATGAACCGGTATTATACCGGTCATCTCAGTCATTGCTTCTTTGGTTATTTCAGTCGCTGTCATTGACTACTTTCTTAGTGCCGTTCGTCTTTTCGTTCACTGACTTTTCTTTGAGCACTTGCGCCAGGACCGTCCCCTCCATATCGGCCAGTCGGCTCTTCAGATAGAGCTTCCCGTATGACTGGGTGTGATCCTGATAGAGGCACTCGGGTTCGTTCGCAAGTAGCATGATCAGCTCGCGGTTGAGCGCCTCGGGCGGACGAGCAAGCGAGCGGTACTCGGTTGCTGACGTCCGGAGCAGCTCGCCGAGTTCCGCCTGAGAGAGTGGCGACGGACCCCGCTTGATGATCGAGGGGTACTCATCGAGATCGTCGGGCCGGAACAGCGCCGCCGCGGGCTTGTTAGAGACGGGCCGAGACAGCGAGACCGTTCCGTTGGTCCCCATTGTTACCCGGCGCCCGAAAAAGGCCTTGCCGACACCGTGGTCGCGAAGCGCCCCCACGGCCTCGTCGACGAGGGGTTGAGACGAGTGGCCATTACATTGTCAGATGGCCAAGTGCGACAAAATGGTTGTGCTAGGTTAGTCCCGAAGCCTCCAATCTGCTAATTTCTCAGTAAAATTCTGAAATGACTGATATACTGCTTCATTTGTAGTAACTCCTGTAATAACTACTTTCCCACTAGCGAAGACAAGGAATACCGATTCAGACTCATTTCCTCGGTAGATCAATCCTGGAAACTGCTCCGGCTCGTATTCCGCCTGTTCAAGACCTGCAACAAGCGCTAATTGTGTTAGAATGGATACATATTTTAATTATTAATATATAATATATTATTAATCTCTAGTGCGGGTGGTTCCCGTATTACTGGTTCCAGAGCATTCTCAACCCGTTCAACAAGCTGATTCAATTGCTCAAATGGACTATAACCAACTAATGCGCAAGATCCAGATCAATAGAAAGCAACGTATTTTTATCCTTCATTAAATTTAAATCTAGCTTGAAGCTAAGAGCTTTTCTCGGAGAGTAATCTACATCAGACACTACATTAGATGATTTTAATAGATCGTCAACTGCGACTAAGTTTAATTCTCTATAGAAATGTAGGATCCCAACTATATTTGCTAACTTAACATCAGTCGCGGTACTTACTGCCTTTACGAATCCAGGGGTAATTGATGTTGCTTCTTGTCGGCAAGGGTGCTTGAAGAAGCTGCCTCGACGAACGTATTTTCCGGCATTACCGGAAACTCTTTGATGGATACTGCTCTGCTTGTTCCATGGAAAGAGATGACACACCTGTGAAAGCGACCAAGATCACATTCGAAATCATTGATCTGCTGCGCCAATGGGATGGTGCTGGTGTATCGGAGATCGCCAATTATCTTGAGAAGCCCACTAGTACAGTACATGATCATTTGCAAACACTTGAATCGGAAGAATACCTCATTAATGACAACGGTGTCTATCGAATCGGTGCTAGATTTCTTGAGTTAGGTGAACAGGCCCGATCGCGCATGAAGGTCTATCATTTAGCTCGCCCAGAAGTCGATAACCTTGCTGAAGAAACCGGTAATCACTCGAATTTTATGATTGAGGAACATGGCCGTGGTATCTTTATGTATAAAGCGAAAGGCGAGAACGCAGTACGTCTTGACACACGTGTTGGTATGCGTGTATACCTCCAAACTACAGCCCTCGGCAAAACTATCTTAGCTCATCGTCCAACAGAGGAAGTCGAAAATATTGTTGAGCGCCATGGTCTCCCAGCGATCACCGAGAACACGATTACAGATCGAGATCAGTTATTTGCGGAGCTAGCTCAGATCAAAGAGCGTGGGTATGCGATTGATGATGAGGAGCGAGTACAAGGGATGCGTTGCATTGCTGCACCGATTATAGATGAGGAGGGCGAAGCTGTTGCAGCTGTAAGTGTCTCCGGGCCAAAAAATCGATTCCAAGGCGAATATCTTGAAACAACGGTTCCGAACCTAGTCCTGGAGAGTTCTAACGTCATAGAAGTAAATCTTACATACACATAACATCTCAATCATATATGTCACAAAGAGTCTCTATTTGTGTAAAGTTTCAAAACCTGCGACAAACATGAGTGGATATCTGTCTAAATCATATTCTGGATATAATCCGACCTATATATGAATATGACTCCAACTACTAAATAAATACTTCCACTAAATAGATTAATAATAAGTGGATTCCACACTAAATCAGTAGGCATGTCGTAAATTAGGGGTGTAACCAAAACAAGGCAACCCATTATGAGGATAACGATACCGGCAAAGAGTTCAACTGGTAGGTTATACTCGTCAGCTGATTCAGTTGCGGCCTGTTCTCTCGTTGTCGTCTCTTCTGTTGATGTCGTTGATTTACTGTCCATGTTAGATCCCTCCAAAAATGATGACTCCCCCAACAAACGTCAGCAGTGCTAGTGCTGTCGTTGCTAAGGCAGCACGCTTGACTTTTCGTGAAATAGTGGGTTTGCTCTTATCGCTAATTGTAGAGCCAAATTCAGTGGGAATCTCCTCTTCTCGCGGGGTTGTAATAATACTCACAACGACAGCCACTAACATAATCGAAAGTAGCGAGTAGAGGGACCTCACATAGGTTGCCTCGTGTCCCAAAGTAAATCCAAGATAGATACTAAATATGAATCCGAAGATGATTGCAACTATCGCACCAGTTGTTGTGGCTCTATCCCAGAGACCTCCGACGATAGCAACGGCAGCAAATGTCGGCATAATGGTCACCAGAAGCGACTGAGCAACCAAATACATGGAATCCTGTAGCGAGAAATAATACGCCATACCAACGGACAGTACCACAAAAATAATACCTGCTATACGGCTGACAGTCACGTAATGCTGAGGTTCTCGATCCGGAGCAACGAATCGCCGGTATACACGTTCCGTTAGTAGCGTTTGGAAGTTATTGAGCTGAGAGTCAACGCTTGACAGGACGCCCGCTATCAATCCGACAATTATCACTCCATAGAGACCAGGTGGCATTGTATCGCGGATTAGCATTGGCATTGCTTCGTCAGATACTCCGAGATCTGGATACAGTGCGGCTGCGATAACTCCAGGAATCAATATAAAGAGTGGAACGAGAATTGCATACCAGATACCGGTATACAGGAATCCGACTTGCGCAGATTCAGAACTCTCTGCAGAGAGTGGCCGCTGCAGAATTTGCGATTCTGCACCCCAGTACGAGATTGATTGAGTAATGAATCCAAGATAGAGAAGGACGACAGCGACCGTCCCTCCGAATGGGAAGTCTGCTAAGAGTGGATGTTCAGAGGGGGTCATTGTAGCTTGGTTTGCTTGAACCCCCTCAACCAATCCAGAAATCCCTCCAACCAAATCCAGCGACATCGGAAGGAGGAGAGCAAGCGGCACAAACATGAGTACGAATTGGATCGTGTCGGATCCAGCTACTGCACCGAATCCGCCTAGCAATGTGTAAGCAGTTCCAATGAACACTACAACACCAACTGAGAACCAGAGATCCCACCCTAGTAGTGTGTTCAGTACTAACGACCCTGCATAGATATACAACCCCATATTGATAAACATCCAGACAAATGTCCAAATAAAGTCATACGCTTCTCCAACTGGGCTCGCAAACCGTGTATTAAGCCATTCTCCTAACGAGAACGCCTCAATTTCGCGGATAAAGGGAATAACTGCAATAGTCACAACCACGATCCCGATCGCAGTTGAGATCGGAGTCATAAGTGCGATAATACCGAATGCATAAGCAAAGCCGGCCAAACCAATGAAGTCGTTGGCGTTCAGGTTTGTTGCGACCGTAGAGAATGCTTGTATCCATGGTGGAAGGGAACGGTCAGCTAAGAATGTACTCGCTGAGTCAACTGTGTTTTGCCGCATGTATACACCAAATACAATGAGTGATGAGACAAACACTGCTAATGCTAACCACTCTGTTGCAACTAACGTTGGCGAGCCTACTGCTTGCATGGCACAGACCCACAGAATCAGGCGATCGTTTTATAGTTTATGATAATATTAGATGTAATAGATCTACTCCTTATGCCGATCTGACAGATATAAGACCTCTATAAAAACCGATGAGAAGAGAAATAGATTACTGAAAAGTCGGCATAACCTCCTCAGCAAACAATTCAATTCCACTCGTGGATGGAAAATCAACAAACCAGAATTGGAACTTTGTGACACCGATATCAATACGCCGTTCGATAGCTTCGATACATTCCTCCGGTGTCCCTATAATAAAGTAATCACGGGCGTCTGCCTCAGATTCGATATCAGACTGATCTACATATTCGTCTTCAAATTGTATCGGAAGCATAAGATCAAGCAACTCATCGAGCTCTTTTTGGTCACGAGTGCAGATTACGTGGCCATCCCAGGAGTACTCAATTTCATCAGGATCACGCCCGACAGTTTCACAGTGCTCCTCAATCACACTGATCTTCTGTTTTAGCGTCTCCGTATCACCGTTGAAGACATCCGTATTCCATACGTCCGCATGTTTGGCAACAAGTTTGAGCGTCACTTCTTCTCCAGTTCCGCCAACAAGAATTGGTGGATGTGGGTCTTGGACAGGGCCTGGTTCACAGTATGCCCCATCTATCTTGTATCGGTCACCCTCAAATGAGGATTCATTTTCGGTCCACATCGTTTTCATAAGCCGAATCGATTCATCGAGTCGCATCAACCGCTCAAACCCATCACGATACTCCCATCCGTATGCGTCGTACTCAGGTTCGTGCCAACCAGCACCGAGTCCAAGCTCGAGCCTTCCATCTGAGATGACGTCTAGCGTCGCAGCCATTTTAGCCACGAGAGCTGGGTTCCGATAGTCATTGCTCAGAACAAGAGAGCCAATGTTTACATTATCAGTGAACCCCGCAATTGCGCTAAGAAGTGTCCAACACTCGTATTCAGCGTGGTTTCGGCCGAGCATTAAGTGATCTGGTGCCCAGACAGCATCGAAACCTAGTTCTTCGGCTCTAAGAATGCCTTCTTTTGTTGTGTCCCAATCTAACGATTCGTATTGAGGTGTATCTCGGTGGACAGGTTCATTTCCGTTTTCGGGGGCGCCTGCAAATACGGGGATGTTATACTCGAGTGAGATGTCTTCACTCATTATTACTCAAGAGCGAAATGCTCGAGTGCCTCCCGATTTAGTTCAGCGCCGACACCTGGTGAATCCGGTAGTGGAATCATGCCGTCGTCTGGTGACGGAGGATTCTCGAAGATAGCGTCAGCGTACGTTGAGTCGCCATCTTGTTGTTCTTTGTACCACTCAGGAATGGGGAAGTATTCTGCCATCGGTGCATTCGTTGAGGCGGCAATGAGATGCAGCGTTGGATTCGTTCCTGCGTGCGGAATAACTGGGATATCGTAGGTTTCTGCCATGTCTGCGATTTTCTTCATTTCACTAATGCCACCGACCCGACCGACGTCGGGTTGAAGAATATCGACTGCTTCCTTCTCCAATAGATCCTTGTGGCCCCACCGAGTGAACTCATGCTCACCGCCGGAGATCGGCATCGGAGCAGCTTCGCGCACTTCTGCATATCCTTCGATATTGTCGGCCATTACTGGCTCCTCGATCCACGCCATTTCATACCGTTCTAGACGCTTCGTCATCTTCTTCGCATAACGTACTGTCCAACCCATGTAGGCGTCAGCAGCGATATCAATATCATCACCAACTGCATCGCGGACTGTTGCAACAATTTTCTCGTTTTCTTTCATCCCAGCGCGGCCAGCTTCCGGTCCATGCCGGAATCGCATTTTCATTGTGTCGAACCCTTTTTCGACGTATTCGAGCGCCTCTTGCTCGAGTGTGTCGAAGTCAACTGGGTGGAGATTACTCGCATAACATGGGATTTCATCTTTGACTGGTCCACCCAGAAGTTCGTAGACGGGTTTGTTAGCTTCTTTTCCGGCGATGTCCCATAGCGCGGTATCGACTGCGCTAATCGCATCAATGGCTATCCCCTTGCGCCCGAAGGGAAGCGTCGCCCGGTACATGAGCTCCCAGAGTTTCTCGCGCTGAAGTGGATCCTCACCGATAACAAGCTTCGAAAGTGTTTCATCAATAACCGTAGCAATTGCACCAGTCGCCCAGTTAGCGATACCAACTCCTGTAATATCTGTGTCTGTTTCGATCTCAACGACGACATCGCCCACGGGCCCCATCCATTTCCGACGAGCCTCTGGATTGCTCCCGTCTACGTTGCGGTATTCGTCGTACTTATTCATGATTGTGAGCAAGGGGAATTCAACGAATTCGCCCCACGATTCATTGCTGACCTTAGTTGTTGTAACGCCTGTAATCTCCATAGATGTTAACGGACGGTGTTTCAGTCCTCACCTCTATAAAGCGAAAACGAGGCAATAAAGGTTCGGCACATCTCAGACGGATAATTACTATAGATTATCCTATGTATGGATAGTTCTTAATACTAGCTCTCTCCAATAAGGATCAATGCCACTACTTGACGCGGCTAGCGAAAGTGTACTGTGCCCTGTAGTAAGTCCACTCAACGATGGCGAAATCGATCAGGAGGCGCTTGCAAGGACAACAGAGTTCATTCTTGATGGAGGTGTCGATGGAATGTATCCTTGCGGCTCTACAGGTGAATTCGCGAGTCTTACGCCTGATCAGCGTCAGCAGGTAATCCAAACTGTCTCACAACATGCTGGTGATGCACCTGTGATTGCGGCGGCAGCCGGTACAAGCACCGAGGAGACACTGTCCCGAGTTGAAGACGCAAATAGAGCTGGTGCTGATGCAGCAGCAGTTGTCGCTCCCTACTTTCATTCGGCAAATCAAGCGGAGGGGACACTGCAGTTCTTCGAAATAATTGCTGATCAGACATCGCTCCCTCTGTTTTTGTACAATATCCCTATGCACGTTGGAACCGGCATCAGTGCCCAGACCGTCAAGACACTTGCAGAACATGATTCGATTCAAGGGATGAAAGACACAAGTGGTGACTTTTTATACTTTCTCAGAGTAGACAAACTCACCCCAGATGAATTCTTGCTGTTTCAGGGATTCGATTCACTGTTAGTACCGTCACTTCGAACTGGTTCAAATGGGGGCATACATGCATTAGCAAACGTAATTCCTGAGGTGTTTTCGGAAATAGTCGAGTGTGCCCATACTGAACGAGGCATGTACTTACAACAAGAAGCGGTAGCACCTCTTCTTGAACTCTGTCTCGAATATGGTATCGCACCTGCGATGAAAACGGCGTTAGTTCATCAAGATGTAATCCCAACAGACGATGTCAAGACTCCTTTAGTTCCTCTCAGTAGTGAAGAGAAATCAGAAATTCACGACGCTGTTGATCACGCCCAAGGTATGTTAATGGATTAACTGGATCGCCGCAACCATGGACTGCTTTGCGAATTGTTATCGCAGAGAGTGACTGGACGCAATGACCATCTCATCACTATAGTGACTGAAGAGCAACAATATTTCTGCAAAAATAGTCTCTTGTCTACCAACATCTTCTCTAATACCCTGTATTGACATTCTATTACTGCTAATGGCTCTAAAACTATTACTGAGATCCACTTAAGATTGCCTTTCTCTTCCGTTTTTGTATCCGGTGATACCGGAACCAGCTGAGTTCTGACCGTGATTATTATATTGGGAACCATCACCAGAGAGCTGCTCTCCTTCTCTCCGTCTCTAGTGACATGCATACACTTGTAAAATAACCTTCCGTCATTACCGGACAGAGGATATAATTCATTTAGTGTTCTACCTGTGTTAACCGCTATCGCAAAATCACTCAATCTACCATAAGTAATACTACTGATACTTATAATATAAATTTATAATAGTATTTATGCAACCAATACTGTTGGTCCAAAGGTTTACAACGTGTGGCCTCTCCATCTCACATCCATGACTACACCCCCCAAGGAGGAGATTTCTAGTCAACCAATAGATCTCCGCACGGAATACGAAAATACACCTGGGAACATCGATCCCGACTCCTCACCACGGTTCTCTTGGCGAATCACGACCAGCCAGCGTGGTGCCATTCAGACCTCCTACCGTCTCATTATCGGTCGCAGTTATAACGACGTCTCTCGAGGGCAGGGGGAGGTTTGGGACTCAGGCCGTGTTGAGTCAAATCAGGCAACCAATATCGAATATAATGGTACAAATCTTGCTACAGATACCACCTATTACTGGTCGGTAAAGATTTGGACCAATTACGGAGAGACGGAATGGGCTGAACCAGCAAATTTCACTACAGCACTTAGGCCAGAGCGATGGAGCGGTGACTGGATTTCTTATCAACCGGAAGAAGGTGACACGAACGGATGGCGAAGTCAATGGTGTGATCCAGACGCAAACTCTGAAGAATGGGTACAAATAGATCTCGGAGACTCCTATGATATATCCAGTGTCAGTCTCCATGGTGCAGAGCCAGTCGACATTGTTCGGACGCCAGACGATACTGCCGTTACAATTTCTTGGTCAGAAAATCCTCTCAAAGGGTTTGGCTTTCCTGATGCCTATCGAGTGGAGATAGCTAACGATCCTGAGTTCAGTAATAGCACGATTGTTGCTCGCGTTGAGTCCGAGAGTGAGAAAAAAGATGACCACGATGGTGTGCCAACTAGTGCACCAGTTCCAGTTCACACCCATGATGATATCAGTGCAAGTGGTCGCTATATTCGGGTTACGGCGACAGATCTCTTTGAAGTTAGACCTTCCACGCAAGATGAATCACACATTCGTAGCGCGGATCGACGTGTAGAACAAGTCAGTGCATGGCAGTGTTTCGCACTTGCTTCCCTCACTGTAAGCGATGTGAATGGAACAGACCTCGCAGCTGATTGTTCCGTTGAGGCATCTTCTTCCTGTGAGACTAACACGTGGAGCCACAATCAGTTAGTAAACGGATGTACTGAGTCCCAACTTGGGTCGAGTTCTCCCCTACTGCGAACTCAATTCGACCTCGATAAGCCAATTCAGTCCGCACGGATACACGTTGCTGCTGTTGGGTATGGTGAATTGTATGTCAATGGGGACCGAGTCGGTGATCGACAGCTTGATCCCGCTTGGACGGATTATGAACAGCGTGTCTTCTATACAACTCATGATCTAACTGACCAACTTCAGGATGGTCCCAACACTGTGGGCCTCTGGCTCGGTCGCGGCTGGTTTGCTAAGAGCAGCTCTTACTGGGTGAGCGATGGATCACCGCGGGCACGAGCTGTACTTACAATTGAATTCAATGATGGGACGATACAGCGTGTTGTAACCAATAGCAACTGGGAATCCACAGACAGCCCCCTATTGGAAAATGATATCTACGACGGTGAGACCTTCGACGCCCGACAGAAGATAGACAATTGGAGCGCTGCTTCTGCAGATAACTCGTCTTGGGATAGTACAACCGTCGTTGACGCACCCGGTGGCACACTACGACCTGAGCGAATCGAGCCGATGAGAGTCGTCGATACCTTTGATGTTGAAAAAGTCCACGACCATCCCGATGGCCCAATTCTTGATTTCGGGCAAAACCTTACTGGCTGGCTTGAAATAGATATCGACGACCCTGATCCCGGTGAAAAGGTTACAGTACGCCACGCTGAGGCGCTTACTGAAGACGGAGACCTTTCGATAACGGACCTTCGAACGGCTGATGCAACGGATACGTATTTCGCTCGCGGTGAGGAAACAGAGACGTACGAACCGCGATTTACCTACCATGGTTTTCGTTATGCACAGGTCACCGCATATCCCGGCGAGTTTGATACAGAGAAAGTGACCGCAAAGGTTGTACATACTGCGATGGACCGACGCGGGACTTTTGAGTGTGCAAACGGGGATCTCAACCAACTCCAGCATAACTCCGTTTGGGGACTTCGAAGCAACACCCATTCGATCCCTGAAGATTGCCCTCAGCGTGATGAACGATTCGGCTGGACCGGTGATGCCCATATCTCTACGCGGGCGCTCCTCTTCAACTACGATGCCGTTCGCTTCGATGAAAAATGGGCCCGTGATCACGATGATGTTGCCTCGGAGATGGGATACGTTCCCGACGTCATCCCGAATAAAGCATTTGAGGATCCCGCTGACCCTACCTGGTCAATTACCCGTGTTATGATACCGTGGTACCTCTATTTGCATGATGGTGACAAAGGAATCCTCCGTGAGCAGTACGAAGGTATGCGTAAGTACGTCGATTACTGGTACAACAACACGGAAGATGGGATTCTTCCCGATAGCTACGGGAAGTTTGGAGACTGGCTGACTTTCGAAAACGCTGATGGACGACGCGGCCTGCCTCATGATTTGTATAATACAGCGTTCCTATACCAGGTTATAGATACTTTTGCGAAGATAGCAGATGTTCTCGGCAACACTACCGACGCGAAGGCATACCGAGAGCGTGCAGAGTACGTGAACGATGCATTCAACGACCGCTATTTCGATTCTGCAAAGGGGATGTATGGTCCAGGCACTCAGTCTTCTTATGCGGTTCCGCTGTTCTTTGGAATGGTGCCAGAGGAGTCTGTTGACATAGTTGCCGGGAATCTTGCAGAGAAGGTCCGAGCTGATGGCGAGAAGCTTCAAACAGGTTTCCTTGGGACGCGTCCACTGATTCATACGCTTGCTGATCACGGTTATGCTGACCTAGCCTACAAGGTCGTTAGCCAGCCTGAACAGCCTGGATGGGTGTACATGGTCCACAACGGTGCGACGACAATGTGGGAGCGTTGGAATTCCGATGAGAGTGTTGGTTCCGGAATGAACTCATTGAACCATTCGCCCTATACGCACGTTTCGGAATTCTTCTATGAAATACTCGGCGGAATCCAACTAGATGATCGGCCGATCACTGACCACGTAACGATTGCGCCATCCCTCGTTGATGATCTAGAGTGGGCGTCTGCTAGTGTAGAAACTTGGAACGGCGAACTCGCTGTTGCTTGGGAGCAGGACAACAGCGGTCACTACGAACTAACTGTGACTGTTCCATGGAATTCGCATGCGACGGTTCGGCTTCCGAACGCGGCTAATGCTACGGTCGCTGAATCGGATGTACAACTATCTGAGGACACCATTGCTGGTATCGAAGCGGTGGAATCAGACGGGGATGATCTCGTAGCTGAGGTCGGTTCAGGGCGCTTTGTGTTCTCAGTCGAGTAGTCAGAAGACCTATGGATAAGCTTTAGTACAGTATCTCTCAATCCAATCATATGGTACTAGACTCACACACGCATGCATGGGGACCTGCAACAGTTGAGCATCCCTGGGTCAATGGCCCGATCCTCGACCTTGTCGATGCTTTTGACGTCCATACGGTGTATACGGCTGATAGACTGCTGGCGGATATGGATCGTAACGGTATCGATGAAGCTGTCGTTGTCGGGTATCCCATTTGCGAATGGACCGACAACGAGTATACCCTCCAAATAGTAAAAGACCATGACCGATTGTATGGGATCGTTATGCTCGATCCGTTTGCTGAGGATGCTTCTGAGCAACTTCAAACGTGCATGGCTGTCGATGGAGTCCTCGGATTTCGACTTGGCGTGGCCTGTCCATACGAGCAGATGTGGGAAACATTTGACCCGAGTGTAACATGGCTTCGAGATGCGATTAAGGAGACGGAGTTTTGGGAAGCCGCTGTCGAGAATAATGCGATAGTTCAGATCCTCTGTGATCACAAGCAACTCGATCAAGCCATAGAACTAGTTGAGACATATCCCGAGTTGACCTATCTGTTCGACCATTTCTGCCATGCTGACCCAGATACACCCCTAGATACTGGAACCTTTAGCCGGCTTACTGATCTCGCCGAATTCGATTCTGTAGCGGTCAAGATTTCCGAGGTACCTCATATGTCGAATGAAGGATTCCCGTACCAAGATATGCATAGCCACGTTCGATGGTTGATTGATGTTTTCGGACGGGAACGTGTTATTTGGGGCTCAGATTATCCGAATGTCAGTGACGTCGCTAGCTACGCTGAAGCTCGTAACTGGCTTCGAAAGGTAGATTCCCTATCTGAAAGCGACATTTCCTGGATAACCGACGAAGCAGCTTACCACCATCTCGGGTTGCTTCGGTGACTTTCGAAACAATCCATGGAAAATGATACTCGTCTGGAAGAATCACTAGCATAACCTTTATTATCGATTATTGACGAAGTCGTAGAACAGAATGGCACCAACAATAGACCGCGAGCAGACAGAGCCTCTTCTACGCATGGAGAATATAAATAAATGGTATGGGTCCGTTCATGCACTCAAGAACGTTGATTTCAGTGTCTATCCTGGTGAGATCGTTGGTCTCGTTGGAGATAATGGTGCTGGAAAATCAACATTAGTTGAGATTATCACTGGTGTCCACTCACAGACATCTGGTGATGTCTTCTGGAAGGGAGAGCGCGTCGACATCTCATCCGTCAATGAAGCCCGAAAACTGAATATCGAAACCGTATTTCAAGATCAAGCTGTAGTTGAAGATCGGAGTGTGGCACAGAATCTCTTCCTCGGGAGAGAGTTGACGACCGGTGTCGGGCCGATTAAAGTCTTAGATAAGGAGACTATGCGAACAGAGGCCGAAAAGATAACCCGTGAACTCGGGCTAGACATTTCGTCACCAGATCAAGAAGTGCGATTCTGTTCTGGTGGTGAAAAACAAGGAGTCGCGATTGCAAGAGCGATGTACTTTGATGCTGATCTCGTTATTTTGGACGAACCGACGACGGCGTTAGCCATATCGGGTGTACGGAAGGTTCTCGATTTCGTCGAGCAGCTCAAGGAGTCCGGAACGTCAGTGATATTTATCACTCACAATCTTCCTCATGCCTATCGTATCTGTGATCGGTTCGTAGTGTTTTCCCGAGGAGACAAAGTCGGAGATCTCCTGAAGGAGGAGACGAACACCGATGAACTGGAAGAGATGCAGGCTGGGGTACCAGAACGAGATACTGAAACCACGGCAACGCCGTAGACATATAGCCTTGATTCGTTTTTGAGAGTTCACTTCGCGAAAGTGTGTGATAAAATAGGAAAGACTTTTTACCCAGCAATCAAAACAAGAGATAGAATAACATGGCAGATGGTAGCAACACTCCTATGAATAGGAGAAATATCCTCAAAACAGCGGGGGTAGCAGGAATCGCCAGTATCGCAGGTTGTCTCGGCGGAGACGATGAAGACAATGGTGGTCCTTTTTATCCTCACACGATTTGGGGGATGTACGGATCGTGGGAGGAGGCGTACGTACAAGGTGGAGAATACTATGCCGAAGACCATGGGTTTGACTTTGAGAATAACAATTCACGGGGCGAAGAAGAAGAACAGATCTCTCATATTCAAAACTTCGCCCAACAGGACGCTGACGGTATCTTAGTTGGTCCGGTCTCTGAAACCGCTCCTGCAAATCAAGTTGAGCAGGCCGTTAGTCAGGATATTCCAGTCATCGCAGCTAACTCTGATATCGATACACCTGACCTCACTATGAGTGTCTATATCGGAAACGAGCCTGCTTGTGAGGAACTTGGGGAAGAGATCGTCACCTATCTCGAATCGGATGGAGAAGCTGAAGGAACTGTTGTGAACTTGCAGGGAGACCTTGGGATGGCCATTGGAACCGAAAGGGAACAAGGATTCAGAAATGCCGTCGATGAACATGATGAAATCGAAATCCTTGAGATAAGTGCTGATTTCAACCGAGAACCGGCTCAAGAGGGTCTCTATTCCGTTTTACAGTCGGTTGATGGTGAGGTCGATGCGATCTTTGCAGCAAATGGAGAGATGGCAGCCGGAGCTGCAGGTGCACTTGATACGTATGGCATGGAACCTGGAGAAGTGTTCATGGCATGTATGGATGGTAGCCCAACTGTAGTCGACCTATTCGATAGCGAATGGTTGCAGCGGGCCTTCACCCAGCCTACGCAGTATTATCTACCGATTGCAATGCATTATCTAGAAGTAGCCCGGACAGAAGGAGAAGATGCGTTGCCTGATGTTGGTGACGAAATTGATACTGATGACTTAGAGATAACAGGCGAGGAACATATGGGTGTAGATATCTGGGAAGGACAGGATTGGGCACCGGCAACTGTCCAGGAGCAACACGATCATCCATGGTTCCAGACGAGCGGTCGACTCCTGACACCCGATAATTACGATGAATCCTCAAACTGGGGTGTTATCTTCGGCCAAGACGATTGACTTAGTCAACTGGACGAAATCATACCGTTCTTTTGGCGTAGAAGAACTGTTGTCTGTTGCAGAACGTTTATCACTTATTATTGTGAACCAGTAAGTCAGAGCTCTGTATGGAGTTAGACTTAGCCAACGCAAAGGAAGCGCTGTCAGGTGAAAAATCAACCCAAACAAAACTATTTTTAGTTGACAATTTTATATGGGTACTATTAGTTGCGACAGTTCTTGCTTTTGGAATCATCAATGGACCACAGTTCTTCAACTATTCTAATCTCCAGTTCATCGTATTCTCAAGTGTTATGCTCAGCTTTCTGGTTATGGCTGAAGGGATCTGCCTCTTGAGCGGCAATTTCGATCTTTCTGTTGGTCAGGCGGCAGGGTTTGCAGGAATGTTAAATGCACTCCTCCTCACTTCCTGGGCACCGTGGATGCCTTGGTGGTTAGGCGTTATTACGATCCTCTTCATTGGAGCATTGATCGGTGCGTTCAACGGTTTCTTTATTGCCTTTCTGGATCTCAATCCATTTCTTGTCACTCTTGGCACCTTCTTCATCCTCCAGTATGCAACACTCGAACTTAGCCTCAATCCGATTAGTGAAGGATTCCCAGCAACTTATCTCGCTATTGGTGGTGATACAATCGCTGGAATCCCGATCGCGATCTTCGTCCTGGTCATTGCTGCTGTCCTGATTCATATTCTCATGAGGCAGACCCAATTTGGTAGTAACGTCTACTCAGTCGGTGGCGATTCAGAAGCATCAAACCGAGTCGGAATTAGCGTCACTAATACTGTATTTTGGGTATTTGTGATCTCTGGTGTCTTGAGTGCTTTCTCGGGACTCCTATTTACAGGATTTCTTGGCTCGGCAACCCCAGGAATGGCCGATGGTGCCGTCTTCATGGCATTTGCCGGTGCTGTTATTGGAGGTGCCAGTTTAACAGGTGGCCGGGGGTCAATTGTTAATATGATTGGTGGTGCACTGCTTATCGGCGTGTTTGATGCTGGTCTTATACAAACTGGACTAGGCGGTAATCAAGTGAATATCTTCTTTGGCGTTCTCGTAATCGCCGCGATCATCATCAACAGATACCGGCAAAATATTCGAGACGATCTCCTCACTCCGAGTTAGGCTCCTGAGTCAGTGTGAGGCAGCAATATATACCTCACCAAGATATAAAAAGATTAGTGATAAATACAAATTATTATTACTCTTGTTTACGAGAAGGGTATATGGTAGGAACAACCATACTAGCTATAAACCTCGTAATCGCAATTGGCATTGTTCTTGGATTGATCATAGTGCTTGACATTGATCCAGCGGTGTCATTAGTAAGTGGTTCACTCTATATGGGTATCGCATCGGGGCTTGGTTTAACAGAGACAGTTGATGCAATCGGTGAGGGATTCGGTGACTTAATGGCGTCAATTGGCTTGCCAATCATTTTTGGGATTATGATCGGGATGCTACTCGCTCGATGTGGTGGTGCTAGAACAATTGCATTGGGAATGACAGATGCGGTTCCAACAAAATATATTCCATACGCAATCGGCATTTCAGGTGCTATTATCGCAATTCCTGTCTTTTTCGACGTTGCATTTCTCGTGATGATTCCAATGGTCATTGCTCTCTGGCGAGAAACTGAACTCTCATACCCGCTAGTGATCGGACCACTCGCGATTGGGGCGGCCGGTGCACACACGTTTATCCCCCCGACCCCCAATCCACTTGCTGCACCCGCTTTACTTGATTTCGAACTTGGAACAATGATGATTGTTGGTTTGATTGGTGGAATACTATCGATTACATTATCAATTGGTGTTTTTGTTGCTGTTATTGATCATATTTGGACTGGTGATGATATTAGTGAAATACCGTTTGTAGATGAAGAGGAAGAAACAGTGGAGAATCCCCCTTCGTTTCTTGTTTCTCTTCTTCCAATCGCTGTGCCTATCATCTTTATTATGATCGGGACTACTTCTGAGGCTCTCTTAGGCGAGCTAAACGTCTTTTTCGAATTTCTCAGTAGTCAAATCATTGCACTTCTTGCAGGACTGATTGTCGCTATCATCATATATGTGATTACGATGGGGCATGAGAATCTTTCAGATGAATTCTCGGAAGCCTTGCGCCCTGCAGGGATCGTCTTGGCAATAACGGGCGCTGGGGGCGCATTTGGATTTGTTATTCAGGAGACAGAGGCTGCTGACGCAATGCTCAGTCTTGTTGGTGCAAGTGGTGATGGAATAATGATCGTTGTAATCGCCTATGTGCTTGGTCTGGTCATGCGCGTCGCACAAGGTTCAGGGACAGTTGCAGGGATCACGGCGATGACTATCATAGCTGGTGTTGAAACGACTGTTGCACCTGTAGCCCTAGCTCTTTCGGCACTCGCAGGTGGTATGAGTATTGGTCATATTAATGATAGTGGTTTCTGGGTTGTGACTGAATTGGCTGGTCTGGAGGTGACTGGTGGCTTGAAAACGTACACTCTTGGTGGTGCAATTGTCTCAATATTCGCATTCTTCTTCTCGATTGTCATAGCACTCATATTATAAATTTTATAGCTAAAGGAATATTTAAGAGATAGCATTGAGATGAATACCATGCCATGCAAGATAGTACCACAGAAGAGGCAACGATATTCTATGAGGATGATGCTGATATGTCTATCCTCAATGAAAAGACAATAGCCATCATTGGGTACGGGAATCAAGGCCGTGCGCAGGCGCTGAACATGCAGGACTCCGGTGTTGAAGACATCATTGTCGGAAACCGAAGCGACGACTCAAGGAAACAAGCTAGAGAGGATGGCTTTGAGGACTACGACATAGCAGAAGCCGCTGAACGTGCTGATATCATCTTTCTGCTGATTCCTGATGAAGTTGCCCCAGGAATCTATCAAGAAGAAATCGAACCTGGACTCGAAGCCGGTAACACAGTTAATTTTGCATCAGGATACAACATCACTTACGATTTTATCGAGCCTACTGCTGACCTTGATACTATCATGGTCGCACCGCGGATGATCGGAGACCTAGTCCGCGAACTCTATGAAGAGGGTGACGGTGCCCCAAGCATGATCGCTGTTAATCAGGACTACTCTGGAAACGCACAGGAAACAGCACTTGCACTATCAAAAGCTATCGGCTCGACCCGATCCGGTGTGATTGAAGGTACTTTTGAGATGGAAACGAAAATTGATCTTCTAACCGAACAAGCACTGATACCGCTTTTCTTCAATGCAATTGCAGCAAAATACGAAATCGAACGTGAGGCAGGAATTCCTGGTGAGGTTATCCTGCTAGAGCAGTATCTATCCCAAGAGATGGCACATATCTTTGAAGTAATGGGAACTGATGGCTTCATCGGTCAGCTTCCGCTTCATTCTCAAACTAGCCAATATGGGCAGATGTCTCGAGCAGAGGCATATAATCGCGAAGAGATGAAGTCCTACATGCGAGAGCGACTACGCGAGATCGAAACGGGGTCATTCGCTCGTGAGTGGACTAATGAGCAACAGGCAGGTTACCCAATGCTCAACCGATTATACAAAGAATTCGGTGATACTGAAATGATCCAGAAGGAACAGGAGACTATTGAAAAGCTTGGACTAGGTGATGAATGAATCATTCCTCGAGAGAGGATTATTGCAGTTGGCGTTCACTGGACCCTGAGGAGACAAGTTAAAGAAGAAAGAGGACGCGACGTTCAGTTTCCGATCTGCTCGAGTGCGAACACGTACTTGCCTGACGTCACCTCGGCAATAACGGCCTCGTCGGTTCGATCAATTGCCTTGATCCCTGGATGATCTCGGTTCGTCCGATTGCCGTTGTTCCAGATGTTCGTTCCGCTCTCACGGACGCGGACCTGTTCACCACCGAACGTCGGTATTTCAACCGTAGCTGTCGCGTTTCCGGGAATCGTCACTTCGAGTTCAATTCCTTGCCTGTCACGGCCAGCGCCCGATGTCTCGGTAAGTTCCCAGCTCGACTCAACGACTCCTCTAATAGTTTCGGTCGTTGCACTGGTCCACTCAAGATCGTCGACTGGCTTGGGGGCGATCCGGACGTGCTTGAAGCCAGGCTCGTCGACTTGAATACCTGCGAGATGCTTGTAGAACCACTCGTCGGTGACGCCCAGAAAGTGGTGGTTCCACGACCGCGAGTCCAGTTCCCAGAACTCAAGCAGCGATGTCCGATCGTTTTCAATCCATAGTCCCCAGCTCGGATAGTCGGTCTGCGTGGCGACAGTGTAGGCGACGTCATGGTAGCCATACTCGGTGAGAACCGGGAGCAGATACTTCGTCCCGAGCGTTGCAGTATTGAGGTGGCCGTCGTGAGTTTCCATGACATCTTCGACAAGGCTCTCTACGACAATATTCTCGTATTCATCAGGAACCATCTCGAAGGCAAGCGGGAGAAGGTTCGACGTCTGAAGGTATGCCTCGTGCTGACCGGTCCGGTAGTAACCTAGGTTTGTGTCGAGGAATTCGTCGTTGAAATCCTCACGGATCTCCTTAGCAAGTTCCTCCCATTCGGCGGCCTCCTCGTCTTCGCCAATGAGCGAGGCGGTTTCGGCGAGCACCTGCGTGAAGCGATAGTAGTAGGCCGTCGAGGTAATCGGTACCTCGTCTCCCCCGCCGCCGTATCCGTCATCTGTATCAGTCAGTGGTGCACCACCCCAGTCGCCGAGTCCAACCGGGAGTACGTGGCTGTCATCGAAGGTCCGAATAACGTCCTCCTGATCCGAGATTCGTTCAGGGAGGTCGTCAACGATATCTCCTTCGGACCACAATTGGATCCAGTCGATATACTGTTTCCAGCTCTCGTAGTGCGTTTCGAGAATCCGCTTATCACCGTAGTACTGGTAGACCCACCAGGGGATGAGGATGAACGCAGCGTCCCAACCCGGCGTGGGACCCAGTGCCCAGTCGGGGCTTAGATCGGGTTCATCGAGGAAGCTATACCCCGGTGTCGGGACAATCGTCGAGGTCTCGCCGTCCTCGCGTTGGGCGTCAGCAAAGTCCCGAATCCACTTCGTCCAGAACCGGGCCATATCGTAGTTATAGATCCCCGTTTCCGCGGTCAGCTGGGCGTCACCCGTCCACCCGTTTTTTTCCAGTTTCGGGGTATCCGTCGGCAGACCCTGCATATTGTTTCGATAGGCCCATAACGTGTTTTCGTGAATCTGATTTAACAGGTCGTTCGAGGACTCGAAGCTGCTTTCAACGCTTTCGTCGAATGCAGTATAGACATATTTCGCCGCAAGGGACCCAGAGCTCGGCTCGCCGGGATACCCCTCGAGTTGTACATACCGAAAACCGTTGTAGCTATAGCTCGGCTCCCATCGTTCAGTCCCCTCCCCTCTGAGGATGTAGTGATTCCGCTGCATGGGGGCGTGAATGAGCGAATTATCATTATCCACCGTTCCGTCGTCGTGGAGCTTTTCGCCGTAAGTCATCGTGACTCCGATTCCCTCATCGCCTTCGACAGTCAATTCAGCCCAACCGGTCATGACCTGTCCGAAATCGACGACGTAAACGCCATCTTCCGGCTCAGTAATTTCAACGGGGTCAAGGGTGTCCCGTACTCGCATTGGTTGGATGTGTTGGGGGATTCGGTCACCACCTGGATCGTCGACAATCGTTGGAACGTTCCAGTCACTATCGTCGTACTCCGGCTCCGTCCATCTTGGTTTCTCTTCTCGAGCATCGTACACTTCGCCCGAGAACAGCGAGTCGAACCGAGTTGGGCCGTCGGTTAACAGCCAATCGTCGCCACTGACAAGTGACGTACTCGTTCCGTCGGCGAATTTGATGTTCAGCTGAACGATCGCTTGTGGGTCACTCCACCACGGAGCTGTCAGCGCCCAACCCCAGTCATTATCTGCGACCATTTCACCGAACCGGAGCCGGCCAAGTGCGATTCCGATCGCGTTCATGCCACCATTCAGATATGTCGTGACATCGTACGTCGAGTAGAGCACAGTCTCATCGTACTGAGTTTGAGCGGGCTCGAGCACGCGATTGCCGATACGCTCGCCATTGCAGTAGAGCTTATGACAGCCGATACCGCTAACGTGCAATCGGGCCTCCTCAACATCCTCATTGAGGTCAAACCCAGTGCGAAGCAGCGGTTCGGGGCGATGGTCGTACTCATCTTCTTCTAGGAAATCGTAGTCGATGCGATCGTTCGGTCCCCACTCGCCATAATCGGGACCGATCCACTCGCCCTCCCAGTATTCGTCGCCTGCTGGCAGGGCCGTCACGAATTGTGTCGAATCACACCAATCGCTCGCCTCATCGCCGTCCCAAAGCCGGACGGTCCAGTAATACGTTGTGTCCGCCTCGAGCGCTTCGCCATCGTAAGGAACGTGAATTGATTGTGATGAATCTATAACACCGCTGTCCCAAACGTCGCTATCGCCGTTCTCAACTGTGTCTCTGCTCTCTGCCACCAAGATTCGGTACGCCGACTGGACGGTACCTCGCGGGCCGGCTACTTCCCAAGAGAACCGCGGCACCTCAAGCGTGCTATCGGAGTTATCGACTGTTGGAAGCACGTTATTCGGCTCTCGAGCGTACTCGACCCGTAGGTTTGTCGGGGTTATCGATCCCTCATCAGTTTCCTCATCTCTGTTAGCCGCAGCCGTCTCTATACCAGCTCCGGCAGCTATCGAGGAGCCCGCAAGCGCACCTGTATATCGCAGGTAATCTCGTCGGTCAATTAGTCCGTCGTGTTGTTCTTTCTTGCTGTGCGAGTGTCCCGTCATGGGATCGACATTGATGTCTCTCATATGTTATTTTTCTGCCGAATGATTACACTCTTCGTACCGATCGAGCATAACCGTCGCGCCACCCGGTAACAGATACCAGGATCGTTATATCTATTTTCTTCTATCAGATATAAACATTTGGTCAAATCATTATCATGTTGTCTAATCGCTAATCCGCCACCCTGTTTGATACTGAAATAGTTGAAGAGGTGTGATGAACGAGGGTTCCTCACATATTCTACAATTGATACGTTAAAAACGCTTTCCCACACCGCTCACACTCCTTCATTTGGCATCCGTTGTTAGTTAAAACACAGGTATAGCAACTGCTACCAGTACTCTCATACCTATTGAAGACGGTCTTATTAATTGAGCATTGTATATGGAACTCTCAGATACCCTTCTGTGTCTGTTTAGTAGTGAGATCAATCACCGTAATGGGTCTTATACGATCGAGATTCCCGAACGCGAGGTCGAACTTGGAGACCTCGAGCCGGACCGGTCGTATCGCATCGCTCTGGTTCCGCAGGCTCGGACCCATCCTGACTCGGATACTGATGGTAATGAAGAATCAGCCCAAGCGACAGCCAAGTCCAGTCCGCCTGTTGCTGAGGGTGACCATCGAACTGTTGAGATCGAGACGATCGGCGAGCAGGGCGACGGGATCGCACGAGTCGAGCGAGGCTACGTGGTCATCGTTCCCGATACCGATCCTCACGAACGCGTCGAGATCGAAATTACAAGTGTCACAGACACCGTCGCCTTCGCTGACGTCGTTGAACGCTACGAGGACCACGAGTAGGAAGCGTTCTACCGTCGTGGTGGTCAGAGTGGTGCCACTACCGGATTAGAAAGTATCCGCAGAATCCCGCTTACTTCATTACTTATCGCGAGAAGCACTTAAATGAGATCGCTGCTCGCACCGTCTCTTTTAGAGATGGTAGGAGCAACACGGGTAGTGGCGAAATCACGACAGTTGAAGTGATTATCGACTGCCAGTGTAGTGAAAGGGAGTTGCGAGGCCATAGCCAGCAGTGCAGACGGTGCGAGACCGCATCCAACCATCACTATCNCTATTCGTTCGACTGAACTCCGCGACTGCCTTCATGAGAGTTGGTTATACAGCAGTCAGCTGTCTACGCAGCGTCGTCGAGTAACTGGCCGATATCGTCTGCGCGCTCCTCGCCAGTCACAATCTTTGAAACCTCCCAGTTGAGTTCGCCCAGCAGTAGCTCATAGCCTTCGTTAGTGAGCTCGTACTCGTTGGTGCGCTTATCGAGTTCGCTTTTCGCGATCAGGTCGCGTTCAACAAGGTCATCGAGGTTCGGGTAGAGCCGGCCGTGGTTGACCTCGTTGCCATAGTACTCCTCGAGTTCACCTTTAACTGCAAGCCCGTACCGAGCTTCCTCAGCAAGGACGGTGAGGATCGTTTGCTGGAATGCGGTCAAATCGTGCGCGGTACGCCCCTCTCTGTCGGGTGTCGATTGTGCCTCTGACATCCTCTCGGTTGAGACAGTTACTCTCAATAACTGTTTGGGAATTGACCTCGTTTCGGATACGGAGATTACCGACGAAACACGCTCATAACTGATGAGAGAGCGGTTCTGGGTGAAACACGTTGATTCTACTGCAGTTACAGTTTCGTTTATACGGTTGATTCACGAGCGCTACATCGATTCAAATACATCAGTCAGTGGAGGCGCGCTCGTCGAATCGGAGAAACCTTGCTCAAGCCGATGAAGCAATACGTGATGGAGCGTCCACTGTTCGGCTCGTTGCAACGATAGGGTGTATTTCTCCTTGGGTGGAGGTGCCATTCTCACTCTAGTAGTTGCCTATCCGGATTGACATAGTAGTGTCTCTTGGTATCAAGTGTACACACCTATGTCTTCAAAACCCCAGACAACCTACGAGAATAACTCGTTGAGCGTGAATTATCCGCTTAGTGGTGTCTGTGAAAGTCATGCTACTTGTTCTGTATATCTTGCTGGAAGCCGACAGAGTAAGCGTGTACGTCTCGATAACCACTTGTAGACCTCCTGTCGGCACTCGTGAATCGAGTATTCGACTGTGGGCTGACCACTTATGAGTATGACATATTTCGACGAGAGCGGTAGCCGACTCGCTACAGCTGAGATTACGACTCGAGACGATGTCGAGACAGTCGTCGTCAAAGGGCGCTTTACCCGCGCCGTTGTGGAGATCGATACTACAGAGTCTTACTGCCGTCATTGTGAGTCTTCGAACTGCCATCACGTCCTCCGAGCAGAGTCCATATTCAGATAGAGTAGCAAATTCCTCGCTCGAGTTCTCTTCCGTTTCGAGCTGGCTACGAGTTCTACTTTAGAAGAGATCGTGTGATTAATTGACGCGATTTTTCTGACCTAACTAATCAGGAGGTAGTCTTAGACGCATGGTGTTCTTCTTGCCTTGTGCAACACCCGCTGCTATAGATCGCTTGCTGTTGCACAAGGCAAATATCACTGCTTGAATGGGTTGCTGGTGCTCTCAGAGGGAGTTGAGATCATCGAGCACGGGCCCGATTCAAGGGTTCGAGCTCTTGAATTGCCTCTCGCCTCGTTACCGGTATGAGACCTCACTTTACCGTTCAACTGATGCCCAGTATCCGTTATCGTCTGTCCGATTTGTCGAAATACCACCGAATAAGCCATGCATCGAGAGGATACGGGAGTGCTATGCAGAGCCGTCGTTTCATACTGCTCTCATACTCCGGTTTGGGCACTGGTAACGGTCGGCTCCACTCTTCGGCGATCGTTGCATCGGCGAGCCAGGCGACGAAATCTGTTACTCCCTCGTAGGGGAGATTGATCTGTGAGGGGTCGGCCCGCTCTTGGAGCTCGAGCCAGAAGCGCAGTTTCCCGCTGTCCGAATCGAACTCTCGATCATTCAGGTGGGATTTGATCTCTTCGAACGTTCCTGTATCGACCTCGAATCCGAACGCCGCTGGATCATAGTTCGCGACGATGAAGCCTGTGATCGTATGAAAGCAGGTCTCACAGTGATTGCATGATAACGACGCATCGCCGCCGTAGTCACAGCTACTGACCTCCCAATTCGTCTCTTTGTCCGCGAAGTGAGTACCGAGGAGTTCGATTTTGTTTTGACGCGTTAGTTCGCCTGCATCCGATTTAACTCTCGTTTCCCCCCATCGGAGATTGTCAACCAACAGTGGCTGTGTCGATTTTGGATATCGCTTGTGAGGGAGATAATCCGCTGACTGGTAGATGTTTGTAAGGCCATGTTTGTAGGCGAGAGGAGCGGTAAAGCCGGGATATCCGATTCCGAAGAACATCGCCCGATCCCAGGACTCGTTGAGCTGGTGGCGATGATAGAGGTTCACCATGAACTTCTTGACTATCGATTTGATGTTCGTCTCGATCGCATGAGCTGTGAGCTCATTTTCGGCCGCGAAAGCGTCGATCATCCGCCGCTGTTGCTTCCATGCGTTCTCTCGAGTTTCCGTTTCCTTTCGGACCGTGATGAGGTGTGGCTGCTGGTCGCGATGGCGAAGATACGTCGTTGTCGAGTCGACACCACCTGTAAAGAGGACTCCTGAACGACTCTCTTCCGAATCGGGGTTAGGTGAGCCGTTATCGACGAGGTCCTTGTAATGGAGGGAACTTTTCGCTTCGAATGGTGCATTTGGATACAATTGCGCGTACCCATCGTAGAGTCTAGGAAGCGCCCGACGGAAACTCTCGTCTATCTCATCGATATAAATATCGGCGCCTCTGATCCAGGCGACGGGAGATAACGTTGCCAAAAGGGGAACCGCGAGAATGCTTTCGGGAACGTCGGAGACGTCCTCCGAGTACCGTATATACGGATCGATGTCCCGCAGAAACCGCTGGAGACGCCGTGAATACGACACGCTATATTGGACCTCGGTCCGGTCGTGAACGGAGATTTCGTCTACAGTGATTCGCGGCCTCATCCGCGTCGCTTGACCTCCCGCTGTTATCAATTTCTGGAATGAGGATCGACGACGAGCCACCTGCAGACTGCTCCCGGGATGTAGTTTTGTGCTACTCTATTTAGGAGTGCTCTCGGACGTAACGTCGACCTCTCGCAAGTGAATATCACAGCAGCGAATTCCTATCATTGGAGATTGAACATATGACGACGGGTAGCCTCGAAACTTGAGCACCGCCACGGTGTTGTATTCGACAATGCGAACCCCCGGTCGATCATCTCGTTTGTGGCGTCGGCCATTTTGATTGTATTCTTTGTATTTGATGTTGTACGTAGTGGCTCTCGCGGACTTCGTTGATAATCAGTGGTAAGCTTGTTCCGTGCAGTGAGGGGACTAATAGGACCGACGGTATGGGGCTGGACTGCTTTGATGGCGTTCGTCGGTCGTTGTCTTCGTGTTAGATGCGGACCGACTCTGCCGATACTCACAAGAGGATCGCTTGAAAACCTTCGTCGAAGCCATGCATCTGTTCTCTATTCCAACTATAGATATGGGCAAGAAATTGGCCATAATCATGCTGGCAGAAAATACGCATCTTCACAAAGGATTATCGTTAAGAATTTGAGATGATGCCATTTCCGATGCATTTATTGCCGTATTTTTTGTTGTACAGCCAGTAATAACCATCTTCCCACTTGCAAATAGCATTACAACTGCATTTGGCTCTTCGAGCCAATAGATAAGTGCTGGAAATTGCTCTGGTTCATACTCTATCTGCTCGACTCCTAATTTAATAGCAACCGTAGCAAGGTCGACTGACTGACCAAGATCAGCACTAGTTACTACATTGTCAATAGATATGTGCGGTGGATCCAATAGATCAATATGTAGCTCTCGCAGTTCATCAAACAGGCAATAGAACCCTGTATAAACGTCTTGAACTGATTTTGCACCCGTGATGATGAGTTTTCCAGATTGATGAATGTTGATTGCTATTTTTGGCTCTTGTAATCGGTAGGTTAGACAGGTAACTGCTCCTGTGCTGTGTTGTGCATTGTCGAGATCTTGGCAGAGAGCATCGAGATCAACCTCTTGAGCGATCTTTGTTGAAGCGACGATATTCTGGACCTCCACTGACGTTGAAGGAGCCATCGTGAGTAGCTACAACACCGAGATACAAAGTCCTTTTAGGAATCTGATAGCTGATAATAATATATGGATTTTCACTCTATACTCATGAGAGTCGTCAGATCATGAACTGCGAGAACGACTGTGACGGTCGTCCTACCTAAGACGATCGAAGAGTCACCCAACTTGGTCGGCTTTTGCCGGGACTTGCTTTCCCTGCAAGTCCTCAACCATAACTGAACTTTCTGAAGATGACTTATTTAGACGTTCCTATTGGTGTGGATTGGTAGCTTTGAAAGATAATAAGAAGCCCTCCTTGAGTATCTCTTCTTGATTTTTGTTTGGGCAAAGAACGTAGAGGACATTCTACACTGCATCTAAATAGAGCTGGAAACACCGCATTCCCATCGTGTGGGAATCCGCCCTGCGCTCTTGATCCGAACACTCGTAGCAGTCAGCAATCGCCTGGACCGACCGAAGATACAAAAAGTCAAAATGAAACTGACTCATACGAAACTCACTACCGAAGACGACCGGACTGATGAGCAAACACAAGCGCCAGCGTCTCAGTCAATCGCATCATGCCCGGAGTGTGGAGGTCGAATCGTGTCTGATGATGAGCATGGAGAGAAAGCGTGTGAGGAATGTGGTCTTATCCTTAATGCAGATACTATTGATCACGGTCCCGAGTGGCGTGCGTTCAATGCCACGGAACAAGATGCAAAGAGCCGGGTTGGCACGCCGACAACACCTCTAATGCATGACAACGGTCTTAGTACGACAATTGGATGGCAAAACAAAGATGCATCCGGACAGATAGTAGGAGAGGAAAAACGAGCGAAATTAGAACGGCTTCGTCAATGGGACGAACGATTTCGAACAAAGAACGCCCGCGAACGGAATCTCAAACAGGCCTTCGGAGAGATTAGGAGAATGGCATCTGCGCTTGGACTACCACAGCCAGTTCGGGAAACGGCAGCAATCATCTATCGTCGGGCCGTCGAAAACGATCTGCTTCCCGGCCGGTCCATCGAAGCGATGTCAACAGCATCACTGTATGCAGCGGCCAGACAGCATCAGGTACCACGTACGCTAGAAGAGTGTGCGACTGTCAGCCGAGTTGAACAACTCCCTATTCAGCGCGCATATTGGTATCTCTCCCGTGAACTTGGATTAGAAATCAAACCGACAGATCCGATCCAGTATGTATCTCAGTTCGGATCGGCGCTTGAGGTAAGCGATGACGTGCTCCGCAAAGCCCGAGAGCTCCTTACTGTTGCAAAGGATCAAAACGCCCATAGTGGCAGAAAACCTGCTGGTTTGGCAGCAGGCGCACTTTATGCAGCGAGCCGCTTGACCGATGAAAAAGCTACCCAACAAACAGTAAGTGAGATAACGGATATAAGTAGAATGACAATCCGTGCCCGTTACCAAGAGCTCCTTGAGATATACGGTGCTGAGGATAACACTGCATGAATTTTCCTATGACACTCGAACAATTCCCACTACTAATTAACCGACTGCAGACGGTTCTTCGTAAACAGACGTACATCTCCTGTCCAAGAAGCAGGATACGGTCTAGTGGACGGAATACGGGAGATCGAAGCGGGGTATCTGTTTGATGCTGCGTATCCTGTCTGACGTAGAATCGGGCCGAATATAATACCGACTACTCAAAGGAGACAATAGTGGGTGATTCAGCATCATCGGAGGATTCGCCATCCCTACAGATGGTCCTTGATGCGCTGAATGACACTAACTGCCAGGCTATTCTCCGTGAGACGGAACACCCTATGACCGCAAACGAACTCAGCGATACGTGTGACATCCCTCAGTCAACGTTGTACCGAAAATTAGACGTACTCAGTAACGCCTCGCTTGTCCGCGAGAGCGATCAGATCAATCCAAGTGGAGGCCGAACGACATACTATGTGCGGAATTTCAGTGATGTGACTATTTCGATGGATCCTACTACCGAGAATGGACTGTCGGTATCAGTCCAGCGGCCACCACGAAACGCAGACGAACGACTCGCAGATATCTGGTCACAGATGAGTGATGAACTATGATCTGGATCGGAACTGCTATTGTTATCGTCAAAACGGTGATCTTGTTGTTGGGGGCTGGAATCACTTATATCGCATATAAAGCGTACCGTCGAACAGGATCATCCTCATTACGAGCGCTCGGTATCGGCTTTACCAGTATAACGCTAGGGGCCCTCCTCGCGGGTGTTGCTGATCAACTCTTCTCCGTTTCGCTAGAGATGGGTGTGCTCATCAACAGCGTTCTCGTCGCGATCGGATTTGGGATTATTATGTATTCTCTCTATATTGAGAACTAACGATAACGAATCGGGGGTAACGGCGAGGAGTAGCGCTGATCGGTCATAGTAGTCGAGTTGCCTGCCTTGTGCAACGAATTAGCCAGTTGATGGAGTGGGTTGCACAAGGTGGACTCTGCTTCTGGATGGTTCTCCGTGGGTCAAGGGCGGGTTTACTGGGTGTTTTCGGCGGGCACGAGGTCTTGGTGACGAAATGCGAGAGGGAGTGTCTCGCCGGTCTCGAGTTCTTCGAGTCTGTAGGAGTAGGCATCCGTTGGACGATCGGTGTGGCTGTCGAGATCGTCGGCCAATACGTCGACGACTTCACAAACCGTGCCGTGGGAGTGGGCATCCGGGTCAGCTGGATCGAGGTAGATTTGGACCGTCTCGCCTGGGGCGTAGGGGTCCGGTGCTGGTTGAGGGATATCTTCCACTACTATGGGGTGGTTCGATGTGGCGTATCAGTCTATCGCTGGGTATAGTGGATCTGATTGGGGAGGTGCCTCCGACCGCTTCCCGGCGGTTCGTCGTCAGTGCAGTAGCTGGGTTAGTTTCTGATCGTCGAGGTCCCAGTGGTGAGCAATATCGCAGAGCAAGGCATCGATTGTATCACACTCGTAGCACCGGCAGTCCTCGTGTATTGTGGCGGTGAGTGCGCGGGCGATCAGTTGCCAGTCTTCGAACAGCTATTCGTCGGGGGTTCCGGCGGGCATACGCCTGGGTGGGTCCGTCTTCTGGGATACACTCTCGGAGGGTCTGGGGTGGTAGTCGAACGTGGGCAGTAATCGAGTGGGAGTACGCGTGGAAATCGGCCCCTGGGGCCAAGGGCCGACAGCAATCTCTGTCGACGGCAGGTGGTCCGTCGACAATCGTGGTACAGGGTGGCGCGATTTAACTCCATTGTTCCTTTTCAGTTGTACCTTGTGCAACGGCGTAGTTTTAGCACCGACGTTGCACAAGGCGAGTCGCTTCTAGAATGAGGAGACCCGTTTGTTCTCAATAGAGGATCCGTTCCGTACCAACGGCCAACACTATGTGTAGCTCGATACTGTTGGTAGTACGCCTTCTCGACAGTCCGGAGATCGAACTCGCCCGGGTTTCGGTTACGGAGTTCAGTGAGGAGTCGCGGGTAGTCAGAAGGTCGAGGGCTCGGTCGTTACCAAAGAGAGCTGCAATTCGAAGTGCGCCGCGACTCGGTTCAATTCCATACTTTCTCTCGTACTTCTGGCAGCTACAGAGTCCGGATACGCACCCAGTCTACTATACTTCGATGCGGCGGGCACTGTCGGACTTAGCGATCTGGGAGCCAGCAGAGGATCTTGCAGAGATGTACCTTCAGTTTCGCGCGCTGAACGAACGGATGCGCGACATCCTTACTGAGTATACCGGCGAGGATATCCATCTCTGGGATATCGAACATGTCTTTTACTACTGGCAACACCGCGAAGAGGCGGAGGTAGAGGCGAATCCGGAGCCAGAGCCAGAGACGGTAGCTGTAGCCGAACCAGCCGAGACACTGCCGAGTAGTTATATCCCGCCGATTGTCTCGATCCTCTCCGACTTGGCGAGACGAACGGACCAGATGAGAGCGCTGGCAGAGCGAAATGGGACGTCCGTTGAGTCCTTGTTCGAGAATCGGCTTGCAGTGTCAGATGAATGGGAGGACGCCGCAAGTTAACCCCCCGCGGGTCGTTTAACATTCCGTCAGCCATTGGACCTTGGCGTCCGACTACCCATTCTCCAATGGAGCGAAGAGACACCGGAGGATACCGGTTGCAACACGTTCACCCCCCAGGTTGACACCGCGAACGATCGCCCATCGAGTATATCTTCGGTCACGGGGGGCGAATCCCTGTCGAGTCGTCGGCGCAGTCGGCTTTCTCTTGGTGATCGTCGTCTCGGTCTGGCAGCTGCCACACTTTCTCGTAGGGCCATTCAGTACTAACCGAATACCAATGATCCTACGATGGACACAGGGCTCCGTAGATTTCAAGAGGATGTATGGGTCATTGTCACATCACTCATGCAGTACCAATCATGGAGACGGTCTCCCAGAGAGGACCTCGAATATGATGCAGTCTATCGATTCGCCGAGACCGAAAGTCCGTTTGATACTAATAAACTGCTGTTAGATTTGAATCTCACTATTACAGGCGCTGAATGCATACGGGCGGAAGTTCTAATTCAAACAGGCAAGAACTTGATCCTCAATCCAGCCCGTGTATCGTTGGCTAATAGGAATACTGCACTATCTCTCGAATTATTCCCTTTGCAGGAGAGGGATTCACAGAATATAACAGTAAATGTGGTCGGAGAGCGTTTCGAGGAGCAACTACAGTTGACTATCCCTTCTGTTGAAGCGCTGCATCTCTGTCAGGATATCGTCCAAGGAAAGGAATTAGAACCAATAATTGAACAAGCAGAGGCACTGTACGATAAAACGCCAGTAGCGGTCTTCTATCGTATTCTCCGTGATGCAGCCATCTGTCTCAATTTTAAAGATTATCTTACCGTGCGAAACCGGCTTATGGGATATTCGGGACGGTTGAAACACGCCTTGGAGGGGAGCCGGCTTGACTCTTTTCGAAACATGATTACTGCCAACAGCAAGGGCAAACATCAGCAGCTCTGCACTGCATTTGAGCTGTGGGAAAGAGTATCCACTTACAATCAGTTCCCTAACTTAGCGGAGATCAAGAAACCAGAGGTGGTGATGCATTTTCTTGAATATCGTTATACGGAAAACCCAGAGGCGCTGTATCAAGAGAATAGGCGCAAGTACCTCGAACCTGTGATTTATGAGACAGAATTTCTTGAATGCTGCTCGGATATTCCGGAACCCTACTTCGCTGTCCATTTGGCCTCACTGGTGGAGCAGAGAGATCTAGCAACGGCACGAGTACTTATCGAGACATGGGTAGACGTTCCAGAGGGATTGGATTACAAGACTACGAAAGAGGGGTTACTCGATCGGGACCAATATGGTGATAAAGCAGATGGCTTCCGGCCACTCCTCGTTGAAGCAGCCGAGCAATCCGATCACGAATTTAAATTCATCTTAGTGAATTACCTGTATTGGCGGGGCAGAGACTACGAAGCAAGAAGTCAGTACATGGATCTGCAGCCACTGCTCTTTTCGAGCGCGCACGCCGTCGCTCAAATACTAGGTGGGCTGACCGAGATCGAAGAACGGGCCAACTATTATGCAAACCTGACGGAAGGCCATCTATTCAAATTTCACAATCCGTCACGGGCTGCGAGTCAATATCGGCGAGCGATCGATATTGCTCAACGACAGGATTCTGCATGGATCGGATCCCGATACAATTATCTGATCCCTCCTGTCCGGCATAAAACAGAGGCCGATGTCACTATCTACAAGCAACAGGAGAAGTTCGAAGAGGGAGTCGATATCCTCAAAAAACGTATTGACCTCCTGACGGACTTAAAGAATATCAACCCGGACCAGCAAGAATACGCGTTGAACTTGTTACGAGGTTGGCAGGCAGAACTGGAGGCACATCACCTGTTAAAGTCACAAGAACTGGGCGACGTGGTAGCAGAGACAAAGCAGAAGTTCGGCGAGGCAAACGGGTATTTTGACAGCGTTGACCGTGATGACCTCCAAAATGGGGTACGTGGGCGTATTACTGAACTGGAAGCCGTTGAGGCCGAATTCCAGGGGGAGTTTGACGAAGCGGCCGATATTCATGAACAGTATGCCGACCAGTTCCCGCAGTCCAAGGGAAGCGGCTATCATACGCGAGCAGCTCTTACCTGTCGGGCGAGAGGGGCACTCCTCGCAGGCGATTATCGGCAGGCAGCCCAGAAGATCGAGGAGATCGAAACGCTCGCGTCCTTGGATAGAGATCAACGGATTCTTCGCATCCTAGCCGATACATCGACAGATTATCACGAGGGGCAGCTATCTGATCCGTCTGAAGTGTACCACGAGTTAGGAGGTGATGTTGCCCAGGACGAGCACATCTTAGACATTCCGAGTGATTATACAGCAGCTGTAACCCAAATCCTTGCTGCGCAGCGGCTCCGCGGATGGGAGGTTAAGGAAGAACTACTAGACAGACTGGTAAAACAATCTCTGAAAGACTCGTTGATCCCAGCGAGCATAGATGAGATTGATAGCGGCGAGCTAGAGGATCTCCTGCCGCTGCAAAAGGCGTCAATCGCGGATCGGTGGAAGAGGGAGCTGCCACTGAATGTCTACGATGGGTTAGTGAGAGTTGAGGAAGATGAAGGAAACACTGTTCGCTACGATAGCTTAGTCTGGGATCTAGCGGTGTATTGTCTAGATAGACAGCTTTCTGCCGTTGTAGAGTACCATGGTAAGAAGCAGTGGGGGGACGCTTGGAAAACGGAACTCTATGAACGACAAGGAATCGATAAACCAAGTTGGAAAGATCCCGCACTAGGAGACCTCTTAGGGTTCTTCAGGTTGGAACCCGGCCAACAGTTGGACTGTGCTGATAGAATTATCGAGCTAGATAAGGAGGAGATAATCCATGGTATCTCTATAAATAAGATCCGGAATGATATCGCTCATGGAAACACGTTGCGAGTTGCGGACTCGGAAACTGAATATGAACAGATCCGTGAAAAGCTGATTGAACTGCTGAAACTATTGTTCACTGTGACTCCAACGGCTGTCATTATAGATCGCTGGTTAGACGATGGATACTATCTCCGGTTGCTAAGAAAAGCACAGCCGGATCGTACAAAAATACAGTATACCGGCGAACTCCAAGAACAGGAGATCTATTATCTACCTCCTGACCTCGAGCCATCGGCAGAAGAACCTGAGTTAACTAGCAGCGAGATCGTACACTGTGAAGTACTGAAGGGACTTGACGACGTCATATCAAAAGTATAACACCGATGCCGCGATCACGCTTCCATTTTATCTTGACGGTGCTCCCGAATCGATCCGACGGGAGTTCGTCGATGTTTATCTCAAAAATCGGGGCCAACGCTACGATCACAAGGCCACGATTCACTTCCGAGACGATCGGTCGACGGACTACCTTGACGCGCTCGCAGCGCTGATCGCGGACGTGAGCGACGAGCAGGTGACGTGCTCGGATTGGAACGTCATCGTTTCTGCGGACGCTGCGCGGGCACTTGAAGCCTGAATAGCGGTATTGACTTTCGACCTTCGTCCGATACTGAAGCGCGAGAGCGCCGGTTTACTGGTGAATAGTTCGAATCTCGTCTCCGCTTCACAAACCAAACTGTCAAGGTTCTAGCCGCACGTAAAATCAGACCTAGGTTACGACTGATAGATATCCAGTTCAGTCGTCTTCCGATAGAAATGGGAAGTCAGAGAGGTCAAGTCCTATTTCCTCAATCTCTCCGTTTATTAGGTAATGAAACGCTTCAACGGTATTCTTGCCGCTTTCTGTGGCTTTGACGAACTGATGGCGACCTCGCTCTTGAATAGTAATGTATTCTTGTTCCAATAGAGGCTTTATGATCTGAGACTGGAGTCGGCGATACTTCCCACGGACCTCATCTTTCACGCCTGATGCGTCATAATACGCTACGAATGGGAGCTCTATGTTCTCTCCGTGTTCAATCAGCCGTTTTTTGGCAACAGGTCCTTCGTCAACAATGTATTCAAGACATGAAATTTGCTGAGGTTCAGGGGGTTGGATCGGATATTTCGATAACTCATAGACCTCTCCAACGTTTCCTGCTACCGGCTCCTTAGTACCACCAGCATAGTCTTTTGCTGAAACATAGTACGGACGTGCCCCGGTTGCCATACAGGCGATCATCCCACCGATAGCAGTAACTTTGCTTCCAGATGCGAGGTTCACGTGCACGTTATGATCCTCAAATGCTGTTGCAATTTCCGCGATTGTGCCAAGTGACTCATAAAGATCGAATAGATCGCATGGGACAGTTGCGACTCCGATTCCCCTCTCCTTCAGATCCTCCCGGATATCATCGTGATATTCCGGCGCAACGATATCGTCGTCCTCTTTCGCGGCATCCGTCTGCTGATAATCTAAGAGAATCACAAAATCGGCTTGTTGCTGATCAGCCGCCTCCACGATACGATCATACTCGTAGCCAAGCGGCATGAGGTGCAACCGTTGCTCAACATCCATGCTTACTTCCCCTCACTGCTATCTATTTACGATTGTGCTGTTTGTTACGTCACTATCGATAGCTACGTCATTGACAGCATAATGACTATAATGCAACGACCCCAATTAGCAGGTGCTAACAGATGACTGCCCTCGAGATCACGACCGACTCATTTGCGGACGATATCCTTCTCCCTCATCGCACCCTCCGAATTGGAGAGAAATCGGTTCGCACTCCCACAAAGGCGATTCCTATTCGAAAGACGCGTGAACAAGTTAGCGAAACAAGTCGCGGGATCAACGAACTTTATCGGGAAGTTGACAGCCGCTTGCTAGAGCAAGAGAGGACTGGAGCGAGTTCAGCTATCAATCGGCACTTACAGAGAGGTCTTAACAAGGCGAATTCGGGAGTTGTGACCTTCGTGCCCATCCTCGAAATGATGCCAGTTTCCCTCGGAGGCTACTATGGCGATCAATGAGGACACGCTCGAAAGCTGGACTGACCCGAAACGAGCCGCTCTCCAGTCAGCACAGGACACCCACACGAAGATTCGGAACGCACTCAATGACAGCGACACGCTCGACAACGTCGAGTTCCACGACTTCCTCCAAGGGTCGTACGCGAACAACACGATCATCCGCGATTCGAGCGACGTCGATATCATCGTTCGGCTCGACGAGTTCCAGTACTTCAACCTCCACGACCTTGATCCGGAAGACCAGGAGGACGTGGACGTCAAAGAGTACGATTATGACTACAACGAATTTCGGGACGATGTATCAAGCGTTCTGCAGGATACGTACCCCGAGGGGACGTTTGACCCGTCCGGGAACGCTATCGAGGTTTCGGCACCTGGCCTCCCACTTGACGCTGACGTGCTGGTGTGTGTCCAACACAAACATTACTACAACTATCCCCAAGGTTACGACGGAATCATCTTCTGGCCAACTGACTCGATTTCTTCGGTCATAAATTATCCGACACTCCATCGGGACCACGGGTCGGACAAACAGGACGACACCGACGATTTGTATAAAGAGACCGTGCGGATGTTCAAAAACGCCCGCAAGGAGATCGTCGCAGATGGGTACATCACAGACGACATCGTGGCGTCCTACTTTATCGAGTGTCTCCTGTACAACGTCCCGCCGGGCCGGTACGTAGACGACCTGCAGGAACGATACGTCAAGATCGTTAATTATCTGAAAGATACAGACTTCTCCGGGTGGAAGTGTCAGAATGGCGTGACCGACCTTTTCGGGAGTGGTCGCACGAAATGGGACACCTGGCACGCTAAACTGTTTGTCGATGCCTTGGAAACGTACTGGGAGAACGCCAGCACCAATAGTATGAATGCACGTCTATTCCAGCGATAACGAGTTCCGCTCGACTTTTCTGGCGATCCTGGGCGTTGTCGCGTTCGTCGTCGTGGTCGCCCTGAACGCTTACGTCTTCCCGTGGCTCTACCAGCAAATACCGTTCGAGATTCCACCGCTGGTAGTTCCTGGCTTGGCCTTTGGGGTCGTATTTGGTCTGTTCCGTCGCGTGTTCGACCAACATCTCTGGAAGAAGCCCTGGATGCCAGACTTCATTGTCGCCGTTCCCGATCTCACCGGTCACTGGGAGGGCGAAATCAGGACCAGCTACGAGAGCGAAATCCCGGACGACTACCTTGCCGATGGCGGCTACCAGCCGATGATTGCTACTCTGAACATCAAGCAGACGTGGAGCAAAATCATCATCCACTTCGAAACAGAGCGCTCCCCATCGGTCAGCACAGGAGCCCACTTCCAGACCGAGGGGATACTCCATCCAAAGCTCTCCTACCTGTTCGAGAACGAGGGTGCAGACGTTGACGAGCAGGCGGATGATGAAGGACCATACGACGGGACGACACGGTTCACGTATCGGGAGTCGGACGACCGACTCGTGGGCTATTACTACACCGGGCCAGCCCGTGCCTCGGAGCAGGACGGTGGCCAAAAGACGACATATGGGGCGGCGGAATTCACTCGCGTGAGCGACGAGCCCCAGAAATAGTGTTAATACACTACTTGGCTTGGAACTTGCGGCTGGTGGTTTTCTCAGGAGACGGCATCGACGAGTTTCGCGAGATTGGTGATTTGCTGATCAAACACATTATGGGATGTATGTCGAGTGCAGCTTACTAGACTGATTTCAGCTACCTTCGTCAGATTGCATCCCGAACTGTCGCGACGTTTTTGGAAGAGGACTACCGAGAGAAGCTTCCAGCTGATCGACCGCATCCGTGGGACCCACCGGAACAGGAGGGGATCAGGACTGAGCTCCTTCGCTATGACTCGAATCGGTCATTGTTCTCCGAGATCGAGCATGGGGATTTTATCCGGGGCTTGATTCAGATGTTCTTGGGCCACCAGTCGCCAAAAGGGGTACCCCCCGATCGCGGTCGTACGCTGTAAGTCAGTGTGCAGACGATGGTCTCGATCGGTGTGCGGTAATCGAGCCCATTCCTTGTGACATCGCCTGTCCTTCGAGGGCGATCCGCTGCACAAAGAGATTGATCTGAGGCGAATCAGTTTTCCTGTGTTAGTGAGAATATAGGAGTAGAGCAGTGTTCTATATGTTGCAAATAGGCATTTTCGGGATAGGATTACTTGAGCTAGGAATTGGTATCATTGGTACAGTATTCGGCTACATCATCGGAGTGATAAAACCAGTGATGAAAGATGAATATCAAACCGACAGAAAATGGTGTCGACGTTTGCATGAGAGATATGAAGAACTTGATGAAGCTCTTGAAGAACTCAACATGTATGAGGAGGAAGAAGAATCATCGCCAATATTAGATGATATTTTCCAATGTGTTGACGAACTTGAGGAACACATAGAAGGAGAGTATCCTAACTACCGGCGAGAAGAACGACAGCGAGCAAGAGAGATAGTTACCGACGGGAGAGATATAGTTGCTCATCTGCATTTTACGGAACCTGAACAACATAAAAGAGAGAAAGAAATAGAATTGCGAGAACAGGCTGAGAAGACCAATGAGAATGCACGGAACCTGAGGAAAAAGATCGAATCTACGGACGAAGACCTCTCATATGGAGCTGTCTATTACGCGCAAGAAGTCCTAACTGGAAGACGGGCTCTATAACCACTAGCAGAAAAGAGAAGACGGATTAAAACGAGATGTACGAAAGATGCGAGTAGTCACTAGGAGTTCCTGACGAGAGTTCATATTGGATGATGGGACTACTCCCGCTATGCCTCCAGTGACTCTCGACGAATGACTGTCTATAGACTGGTTGCTAATTGCACGGCTCCTTAAGGACTGTTGCTGCTATGAGTGCGAGACAAGCAATGCGTTCCTCAGAGGCAACGCGCACTACTAGTATCTCAACGAATCAGAACCTCGGCGCCTTGTAGGTAAAGATTATCAGACTGACCCCCGATACTGGGATCATCCATATCGGGTACGAGTAGAATTATATTGGTATCTTCTTTGGAATTGGAGTAAGTGACGCGTTATCAGCGGTAATCAATCTCTCTTGAGCCGTACCTCAGTAGGAAGACTTAGCAAAGATTCATTGGTTGGACTTCGCCTGTATTAGCCATGGCTCACAAGTCGATGAGTATTCGTGAGGCTGTTGATGATCTCAACGAATCTATCTTTCTTCCGGCGATCCAGCGTGAATTCGTCTGGGATACAGAGCAGATTATCAAGCTGTTTGATTCGGTACTCAGAGACTATCCGATAGGATCGTTCCTCCTTTGGCGGGTTAAAGACGAAACAGCTGACGATCAGATAAAGTACAAATTCATTAGAAATTACATCAACGATAGCGTCTACCCGGACGACCCGAACTTCAAGCATGTTGATTACCACAACCCGAAGGTTCCTACGACAGAAAAACTTCCAGAGACTCAGAAGCTAGTTCTCGACGGTCAGCAACGCCTCACTGCATTCTATATTGGACTGAAAGGCACATATGCTGAGAAGAAAAAATACGCTCAACGGCGGAATGCCAGCGCGTGGAGTAACAAACAGCTCTATTTTAACCTGTTTTTGGATCCTGATGAGGAACTGGATGACGAGATGGGGTTGAAGTACGAGTTCGATTTCAAGCGCCAACAACCGGAGCCAACTGACAATACATACTGGTTCCCTGTTGGTGATATCCTCGAGCTGGATCCTGAGGAAGACGTCCGGGAGCTCATCAACGAACTCGACCTCAAAGACTTCGGGAAAGACAAATGGTGGGTTGCGAGTGAGAACCTCCGCACGCTGCACAACTCTATTACCGATAGTGCAAGTCTCCAGTACCACGAAGAGACGACGAAAAATCACGAGCGGGTTCTTGATATCTTCATTCGGACGAACGATGGCGGAACGCCGCTAAGCAAGTCTGAAATCTTGCTTTCGATGGCGACAGCACGGTGGACGGAAGGTGAAGACGGGATAGATGCTCGCGAGCAGATCACGGATTTCGTGGATTCACTGAACGAACGCCACGAGGACAAGAACTTCCGATTTGGGATTGACTTCGTTCTAAAGTCGCTTCTCGTTCTCTCTGATCTTGATCCGCAGTATCGGATCGCGAACTTCACTAACCACAATCTTGGTGTGATGAAGGATACGTGGCTATCGGGGAGATACAAGGATGCAATTGAGAGTGCTCTTGATCTTGTTGTGGAGTTCGGTCTTAGCAGACGGAGTCTGACCAGCTATAACGCACTCATCCCGATTGCGTACTATCTCTATTATCAGAACCCGGACCTCAGCTGGGATTCGCAACACGGAATGGAGATACGACGCCGTATCCACTACTGGCTAACATCCGCGCTACTCAATGGGACGTTCAATTCCCGCCCAGACGAAGTACTGGCAGATGCCAGAATAGCTATTCAAGAATCGGATGGCAGCTTCCCGCTTGAGGAGATTCATCGCCGGATGCGTGGTCGAGGGAAAGTCGTTGGGTTCAGCGAAGAAGTTGTGGATTCGTTGCTTGAGGACACGACCTATCGGTCCCAGAAGTCGTTCCTATTGCTTTCGTTGATCTATTTCCCGAGTGCCGTGCGGAAAGGGGTGGACTACCATCGAGACCATATTTTCCCGCAAAAGGAGCTTGAAGCTGATGTGCTCGTTGAAGAGTATGGCTTTGAGCGTTCTGTGGCTAAACAGTACGAGAACAGCCGTCATTCTATCTCGAATCTGCAGCTAATTACGGAAGGAGAGAATGCGGGTAAGCAGGACAAATCCTTCGGAGAGTGGCTCTCTAGTCGAAACGAGGAATACTACGACCGGCACCTCATTCCAAGCGATCCGGATCTCCATATAATTGAGAACTACTTTGACTTCCTTGACAAGCGGGAACAACTTATTCGCGAGCACATCAAAGAGACATTCAGCGAGTTTGCTTAGTCAGAGTTGTACGGTGATATTGGTAGATTCAATTGGGTGTGCTGAGTATGATCTCTTGGCTATCCACCTTGTTCAACAAATCATCTCTTGGACGTAGATGTTGCATAAGGGAGACACTCCTCTAGAAGTAGGGGACTATACACAGTTAGTGGCAAATATCTAATATTCTGAATATAGTCTAAGAAAAGACTATATACATCGGTTGAAAGGATATCCAGTAGTACTGATGGCCCGCAAGCAAGTCAGCCAGAATACCGGGCACTCCGGTCGCGTTAATCTCTCCGGATCCGAACTCAGCGAGCTCGGAATCGAAATTGGCGACACAATCGAGATCGATGTCGCTGAGACCAAAGAGATCGCACACGCACTCATCAACAGCAAAGACTCCGACCAGTTTCTCATCGTCACTCCAGTTTAACTACCATGCAGACAGCACTCAGCTACCGAACGAATCGTGACCTCTTTTCTAACTACTATCTTGATGAGCACCTCCCCGAAACCGAAGAATGGGACGAGATCAGCGAAGACGAGCTCCTCGAGGCGTACGAGGAGATCAACGAGCTCTGGGAACGCGAGAAGAGTACAGCACCCAAACGCAACGAATCCCAGCTTGAAGAGAAGTTCATCCGGCCGATGTTCCGGAAGCTGGGTATTCCATTCGAGGTCGAAGAGAGTACCAGCCGAACCCAGCGCCGACCCGATTACGGCTTCTTCGAATCGGAGGAAGCGGCCCGCGGCGCGTTCGAACGTCGTGAAGAGGGTGGCGACTTCTACAAGAACGCCGTCGCCGTTGCAGACGCAAAACGATGGGGGCGGCCGCTCGATACCCGTGGAAGTGGTGAGCACGAACGTGACTTCGAGAACCCGAGCTACCAGATTCACGTCTACCTACAGGAAGTCGATGACGCGCAGTGGGCTGTACTCACCGATGGACAGAAATGGCGACTATACTACGGCCCTACGAGTCATCGATTGGACTCCTATTATGAGATCGATCTTCCGACCGTCCTTGAAAAGGGCGATCTCGAGGACTTCAAGTATTTCTACCTGTTTTTCCGCCACGAAGCGTTTCTCGAGGACGCAAGCGGTGATAGTTTCCTTGACGACGTCTACGGGGAGAGCAACGTATTCGCACAGGAATTAGGGGAGGACCTTCAGGACAACATCTACGAGGCGATCAAGGTCCTCTCCGAAGGCTTCCTCCAGTATCCGGAGAATGACCTCGACGAAGACGATCTCGATCAGATACACGATAGTTCGCTCATCTATCTGTATCGGCTTATCTTCGTCCTGTATGCCGAGAGTGAAGGACGTGACCTGCTCAATACGGACAACGAGATCTACGAGCAGTCATACAGCCTGAACTCGCTCAAACAGGAAATCGCCGAGGAACTCGATAGCGCGGATCCAAAGTATCGAAATTGGCAGGATAACCTCTGGTCCCGCTTGGAGGAGCTGTTCAAGCTTATCGATCAGGGTAGTCGGTCCCGGGGTATTCCAGAGGAAGACCTCTATATTCCAGCCTACAACGGTGGGCTATTCCGTACAGATCCGGATACGAACGACAGCCAAGAAGCGCGCTTTCTCGCTAACCACGAGGTCGGTAATGCGTATCTCGCCCGCGTGATCGAATTGCTCACTCGTAGTCAGAGCGAGGGTGGAAAGATATTCGTCGATTACTCATCGCTCGACGTGCGCCATCTTGGGAGTATCTACGAAGGTCTACTCGAGTATCAACTCAATGTAGCCGATGAACCGTTAGCGCTCAATGATGGCGAGTACGTAATTCCCGATGAAGGCGATGAGATCATCGTGGAAACAGGAGAGGTCTATCTTACAACAGGCTCTGGTGAGCGGAAAGCTACTGGATCCTACTACACACCGGAATACGTCGTCGAGTATATCGTTGACAATACCCTTGGACCATTAGTCGGCGACATTCGTAAGGATCTCGTTGGACAGAGTGCGCGTGGTGTACTTTTTCTGGGAGATCGGAGAGCGTCAGCCCAGTCTCGTCTGTTGTCTCGAGATCAGTCGTGAGCTCGTGACCGGACTCTGTGAGCGAGATCTCCTTAGCAGGAACGACCGTCCCAGTGGCCTCCGGTTGATAGGTTGAGACGAGTCCCTGTGGCTCCAAATATTCAGTAATCCGATAAAGGATAATCCGATTCTCGCTAAGGTCGGTTGCCTCCCGGACCTCCGTTGTGGTGAGTGCTGTCTCGGCGTCGGCAAGCGCGCGAAGGATCTCGATTGATTTCCAGTCAAGCGAGTCAGCGGCAGTGCTCATATCGAATTATACTAGAACCAGACAGATATATCTTCTTCAAGAATGTTCTCGAAGAAGAGTTCTTGGAGAAGAGTCTCGTAAGGATATTTCTTCGAATATTTCTCGGCGTTTCTCGGGCAGTAAAGCGGCGCGTTAGCTAAGAGTAGGGAAAGGTACCCAGTAGGTCGAAACGAAGGATACCCCAGGGGCTGGTGCACAAGCGGGCCAACAGACCCTTAGAAAACATAGATGAATCAGTGAAGAGAGATCCCTGGGAGTCCACCTCGAGACAGCAATGCTGGGAGTCAGACCAAGCTCAAACAAGGGAGAGTCCCGAGAGCGAGAGCATCAACACAAGAGCAGACCTCATAGCGCTGAACTAGACAACGAGAGAAGACACCTAATCAATCAGAGAATAACTATGTGGCTCTGAGAAGGCGGTGAGACAGGGCCAATCCAGCACTGGTGAAGCGGGGAGCGATACAGCAGCAATGGGGAGTCGATCAGTGCAAGACAAAGGGATCTTCACCTCGAGAAAGGAGTGTCTCAAATAGTGTTGGAATAAGTAATTGTTCATCGGAAGCGCTGTGTTCTAATAGAGTAGTAGTAAATCTCGTTCACTACTCCAGATAGTCAATACTCCCACTGGTACAGAAGTATCCTTGAGAATAAGCGACCAGGAAGATAGCACGAGCTTCACATTGCGGACTAGGTGAGCGAGCACCGGTAGGGGTCCAAGAAGAGCGAAGCAAGTGTGGGGTCCCCACGAGCGAAGATAGAAGAACAGTGGGGGCGCCTCAAGGCACGATCTCTCAGTCGGTTGCAGCAGAGTCTGGGTATCCATCTGTCTTCGAAGCGGGGTACCTCATCAGCGAAGTAGGGACAAAGGATTACCAATAACCAACAGCGTTAGAGACACTATCTATACTCACAGTCGGATCGATGACTCTGTAGTCAGCGAAGCTGCTCAGAAGAAATCAGTATTGAGAGACCCATTGTCTCAGCTACCAGCACGAGACTGGACAAGATCATCAGCAAAAGCACCGACACTGTCACAGTACAGCTGGTCGACTCCCAAAGGAGAGTTCTATCAGTGGAATCGATCTATGGGGTGGGACTCCCAGTAAGCGATAGCCTCCTGACTCCCCATGCGAGCTGTGTGAGAACGACGGTGGCGGCGCTCAGATGCCGCTGGTGGTTTTCAACCGTTTCTGCTAAGAGGGTAGGTGACTTCTCGTAGTATTACTGAGACAGGTCCTACTCTGGCCGTTGGACATGCTGTGAGTATCCGGGGAGGTGAGAACAAGGCCTCTGACACTGAAGGGTGAGAGACAATCTACTGTCTGAGCAGTCTCTATTAATGAACTCCAGTAGTGTGTAGTCTAGCGTACTCTCTGTATTGATCGGCGACAACGAGCTGAAAAGAGTGGACCCCATGCGAGCTGTAGTGTGGGATCCCAGTCTGCTCTGAGTAATGTGGTCCCCCACTGCTATCGAAACACAATCGCTCATGAGTTTGAGCCCACCACGGAACCATTGTACGTGTCAGCTCCTCAGACGAAGGGTATCTCAGTACCTATTCAAAGCAAATTGCTGGCTAAGAGATCAGCTTGTTCAGACACACTGAGCTGTCGTTACTCAGACTATGGACTCGGAGCTTAGTCGCTCGGCGAGATCTACAATGGCCCAGCTACGACGTCGGATACTGACTGAGAAGATCGTTGACGTTGTCAGCCCGCTTGGAACCCCTACTCCAAGGACCGGTGGATTAGACAGTATGAAGCCCGGTTACCGGCTTACGGCCGGATCTGTTCGCGTGTGATTACTCTCAAAATTTCCCGGATGAGTCCATAATTAGTAGTAAAACTGTCATGAAGGTGATTATCGCAGAGAAAATAGTTCTACACCACTTGGGTGCGAACATTGTGAAAACCATTAGGACCATTCACTAGCCCGCCGAGCCCATAGTAAGAATCCGCCGAGTAGCAACCCGATTCCGATAACAGTTACCCATACTCGCGTGCCCGGCAGTAGGTCGTCAATCGTCCTATCCATCATCTGCTCGGTGGCACCAAGTGCGAGGAACTCACCCTCTACGCATCTACATTGTACTATACCCAACGCAATCGTCCTATCGTGGAACCGATCCACGAGGCCGTTGATGAGGGGTTTGCGGCTGTGAAGATTAAAATAGGATCTAGCCCAGACACAGACGTTAAGCGCGTTCGGACAGCACGAGAGATACTCGGCGATGATGCGCGTTTAATGGTAGATATGAATGGAAATTACCGACCTGACCAAGTACTCCGAACAGCAAAGGCTATTGAGGAGTACAAAATAACCTGGATCGAAGAGCCGGTTCCACCAGAGAACCACTCGGCTACCATGAACTCAAACAGAAAGTGGATATACCAATAGCAGCCGGTGAAGCACACTATGGCCGTTTTTCGTTCAAACGCTTAATTGATAACCGACTCGTCGACATTGTCCAGCCGAATCTCGCACGCTGCGGTGGACTCTCAGAAGCGCGGCGCATCGCTGATCTCGCTTCAACGGAGAATATCGCTGTTCGCCCCCACATCTGGAATAACGCAGTCGGACTTGCTGCTGCTGCTGTCCAGTTCGCTGCCAGTGTTAGCGATTATCCTCATACGCGTTACATCCCTGATCCAATATGATCAAGTTCGATCGGAGTCCAAATCCGCTGCGCGACGATCTGCTAGAGGCACCGTTTGATCCGAACGGCGGCCAGTTGACTGTTCCGCAGAAACCTGGGCTCGGAATCAGCGTAGACGAAGATGCTGTCAAGCAATACAGCAACAGTAGATAAATTTGAATGGTTGACAGATGTTTCATCGTGCTCAGGTTCTCTGAAGCCAGTATTTTAATAGTTGGTGTCCATTCGAATCAAGCATGAATGTACTAGTTACAGGTGCATACGGCCGTTGTGGAACGGCGCTAATTGATCATCTACACGATCGAGATGGATATAACTTCACCTACTACAATCGGTCAGATAGACCCGATAACCACCCTTACGGCGGTTACGACACTATTGTGGGCAATATCACTGATGCTGTAAAACTACAAGCAGCCTCCGAGAAGCAAGACGCTATGGTCCATATGGCTGCCTACCCCAGCCCTACTGGCGACTGGGGCGATATTTTTGAACCAAACATCATTGGGATGTATAACGCGCTGGAGGTTGCTCGGAAAGAGGAGATTAAATCAGTAGTCTTCCTGTCATCGAACCACGTCGTTGGCAAGTATGAGTCCGAACATGCACCTGATCTCTACGGCCGTGACTACAGTCTTGTTGTCGACCACCGAGACCCTGTCCGTCCAGATTCCTATTATGGCGTATCAAAAAGTTTTGGCGAGGATCTGGGACGTTATTACGTTGAGACATATGAATATCCTCAACGATTCTATTCGCTCCGGACTGGGACAGTCAATATGCCTAAGTATGACCATCCATATGGCGATGCTGAGTCAGCCGTTGACAATGATAACTTCGAACAGGGTAGTTCTGAATACGAACAAGAAGTCGCACGGATGAAATGCACTTGGCAGTCTCGTCGGGACTTCGCTCACCAAGTCGACTGCTGTCTCATTGATAGCAGCGTAGAGTACGGCGTATTCTTTGGCGTAAGCAATAATCGTCGCCGATGGTTCGATCTTGAACACGCTCGCTCTCAAATTAATTATGACCCACAGGACGACGGCGAGGAATGGGATGGACCGCCGTCGTAACTTCTTTGGTAATATTCCTGAGAACTAGACTGACTCGTCATTCGTATCATGTTGGTGGCCAATCTTATCGAAAATGATGACAACAGAGTCGAGTTTCACTCAAAATCTCATAGAACGGCTGAGTTTCTGATCAGTTGAGATACTACTTTAGAGAACATTACTTCGACATTAGCTTCAAAAGCGGCACTTTCGACGAGACAGTAGGCAACACAGTCATGGAATTTGATCACGCCAAACCGATCCGCCTGTGCGGCAGCTATTTCAGCGGCTTTCTCGCGAACGATTTCAGTCGCCTGTGAATGTCCCTCTGAGATCTACCGCGATGGAGCCTGCAAGTACCGCATTACAGTGGCAATTCGTGAGTCTATTCTCGACATACATAGAACTGAGGTACCCAAGTGTGCCAGTTACGATTTGACAACATCCGATATTGAGTGCTGCGGTATGGCCGGTAGTTTCGGCTATAAACACGAATACTACGATCTGAGGGTTATTGCTTTAAGAACTGCCGTGTCATGAACAGTTGAAGGCGCTACTCGAGCGCGGTCTAATGTCTATGGTACAGCTCATAGATCCAGTGCAATGATTCTAAGGGTTCCAATGCCAGTACGGTGTGCTGCCAAATTAACAAAAAATTAGACGAATGCGATGTTATTCTCCTATAGGATCCGACGCGGTGTTTAGTTTCCAAGCTGCTCGAGTTCAAACACGTATTCGCCCGACGTCACCTCAACAACGATATGCTCGTCAGTTCGGTTGATATTCTCGATGCCCGGACGCTCCGGCCGCGTTCTATTCCCTTTGTTCCAGATTGTCTTCCCGTTCTCACAGACGCGAACCGAATCGCTTCCATGGGTCGGAATCCGCACCGTCGCGGGTGTATTCGCGGGAATTGACGTCGACAGCTCTATTCCGTTGTCGGATCGACCCTCGCCGGGAGTTTCGGTCCGTTCCCATGAGACACAGACGTCGCCGTGTTCCGTCGGGACGATACCCGACGCCGAATCGAGTCCCGCCGGCGGCGGTGTGATCGAGAGCGCCGTCGCGCCGGGCGCCTCGATCGTGACACCGAGCAGCCCCTCCTGCATCATGACGTTGCTAACGGCGGCCCACGCATGCGAGAGGCTCCGGTTCCACTCGTCGGCTTCGAGTCCGTGCCAGCTCTCCCAGAGGAAGGTGCCGCCTTCGTCGAGAATCCTCGCCCAACCGTCGTGGCTCGGATCGGTCAGCACGTCGACCAGCGCGTCGTACCGGTCGTCCGCTAGGAGGGCGTACAGCAGCCACTGGATCGTCGCCGGCCCCATCTCGACCCCCCGGTCGACGACGTGATCGGCGACCGTCTCGACGTTCTCGGCGGGGACGATGTCCCACGCCAGGGCGAACGCGTTGGCATGCTGGGAGACCCGGTCGCTCTGTGAGCCGTCGTAGTGGAGGCCGTCGACGTACAGGCCGCCGTCCCGGACAAGGTGCTCGTTGATCGCTTCGGTCAGCGCTCCCTCTTTGGCCCGCATCTCGTCGACGTCGTCCGACCGTCCGAGAATCTCGGCGACCTGTGCGACTCGTCGGAAGACGGCCACGCCGTAGACGTTGACGGTCGTCATCGCGCCCGTCTCGCGGTCGTAGTCGTACCGCATCTCGTCCGGCCAGTCGACGATTCCGTACTCGTAGGGGAATCCTTCGCCACCGGAGAGGTCGACGACCAGTCCGTTCTCGTTGACGTGGTCATCCACGTACTCCGCGACGTTCCTGATCACGGGATACGACTCTTTGAGCAGTTCCTCGTCGCCTGTGATGTGGTAGTAGCGCCACACCCAGTCGACGAACTTCTGAGAGTAGTCCGGAATGTCGCGTGCCCCGTCGCCCGTCGGGTAGACGGCATTGAGCCGACCGTCCGACCAGAACCGCTCTTGCGAGTCAAAAAACTCGCGGAGGGCCTGTCGGGAAAGCTTTCGCTCCTCGAACGTCTGCATCGTCGCCCAGGAAATGTTGTAGGCGTCACCGAGGAACTGTCCCTTCTCGCGAGTTGGCGTATCGACGAACTGTTCCTGGGAGGCGTACTGCAGCGAACGGCGGGACAGCTCCCAGACGTCATTCAACATCTCGTTCGATGACTCGAATGTCGCCGCGTGCGTGTCCGGGACGTCGTTCCACCGGGCGAACGCTTGTACCTGGTCTTTCTCGAGCTCTTCGCCCGGGTCCTCGATCTGGAAGTACCGGTAGCCCAGATAGAGGAACGGCCGGAACACCTGTTCGCCGTCGCGCTGGGTGTACTCGTAGCGCATGTCCGTACTCTGGACGCCGCGCTCCGTGTCCACCTGCCCATCGTCAGTGAGGCGGTAGCCGGCGACCATCTCGACGTGGCGGCCCTCCTCTCCGTCCTCGAACCTGATCCGAGGGATTGCGGAGTACACCTTGCCGAAGTCGGCCACGTAGTCGCCGTTATCAAGGCGCGTCAACGTCTCGGGTTCTTCGATGAGTTCGCCGGTTACCTCCCGCTCCTGACTGATCAACCGCTCCCACGGCTCCGTCGGATGGGTGCCGAGAATCTCGGGGTCGTCCCAGTTGTCGTCATCGAAACCGGACTCCGCGTAGCCGCGCGGCAGATCGCGGCCGTCGATAACTTCGACGGGATCCTGCGAACTCCCCGCTCGAATGAGGTCGTCGCCGGTCGTCTGCCACGGACCGGCGCGTACCCGCCATGTGTCGTCCGTCGTTACGCGTTCAGTCGTTCCGTCCTCGTACTCAATCTCGAGTTGGACGATCAGGCCCGGTTCGCCGTGTGGTCGTCCCTGTCCGCCGCCGCTCCAGTTGTGGAGCACACCGATGGCGTTCTCACCGGCCACCAACTGATCGGTGACGTCGACCACCTTGTAGTACTGGCGGTCGGGGTAGTTGAACGAGGGGCCCATGTCGACCGCCTCGCCGTTGAGCCGCAGTTCGTACTGGTGGTACGCAGAAACGTAGGCCCGAACGCGGTCAATGGATGTCTCCTCAAGCTCGAACTCAGTCCTGAAGAAGTTGAACTCGAAGAGATCGTCATCATCGCGGGGTTTACGAATCCACTCGGCCTCCCAGTCGTCCTCGTCGAGGAGGCCCATCTCCCACCATGCCGGTTCACTCCAGTCGGATGCGTCGCCAGTTTGATCGACGATCTGGACGCTCCAGTAGTACCGCTCGCGTGAGTCGAGCGACGGCCCGCCGTAGCGGGCGTTCATCGACTTCGATTCAACGAGGCCCGAGTCCCAGACGTCGCCGGTGCCGTTGGTCAGTTCGTCCGGACTCGAGGCAACGAGGATGCGGTAGGCGGTCTGTGTCGTTCCTCGCTCTTGAGAATGAATGCGCCAGCTCAGGAAAGGGTCGGGGTTGTCGATTCCGAACGGATCGTGCGTATACTCGACGCGAAGGTCCACCGGTATCGGATCATCCCAATCCGTCGATTGAGGGACGTCACCGGTGGCACCGCCGAGTTGCCCCGCCACAATCGGCATGCCCGCGACTGCACCGGTGAATTTGAGGTAATCTCGTCGGTCAATGAAAGTGCGTTTGGCCGAAAGTTGAGAGGAAGACGGTTCGTCTGTCGATTTGGTCGTTTGTTTTTCGCTCATATTTATCTCTGATGCGCCGTTCGGTCGATCGCGCTATCTGTGGTCGAGTCAACCGTCGTGTTTCCTATTGCTTCGTTCTAGGTGCATGTGAGCAATCAACACGAAAGTAGATAAGTATTTCCCATATTCTCACCGAAGAATAGCGACCCATGGCCAGTAAAAAAGCGGATAGGCCACAAGTTAATCTGTGGAGACGAACGCGAACGTGGGTTCGGTAGTTATCGTGACGGATCGACATTCCGTAGTACCATGACCACCAGTGCTATCCTCGGTTTGCTGCTTCGGGAGTCCCGACCCTAAGGGTGGCGACATCCGGTCACACCGAATCGTTTCGGCTATGTGCTTCTTGATTTGACGCTCATCGATGCGAGACAGTAATCTGGCCATGGTAGTCCGTCCGGGAGCACCGGATGGATCACGTCTTCTCTGTCGTCTTCTGTTACAAATGTATGGTTGTAATTTTAGACAATCTTTGTTTGAGACTACCGTCCATCGGGTCGTTTCACTGAACTTCCGGTTACACCGGACGAAGATGAGCAATACGAGACGGTCTGAGCCCTTGGACTGGCGCTCAGTCCCGTATTCGAGATATCTGTCGTAGAATACGAAGAATAACTGTACGAAGGGAGCGGCAACGATTTTCGTTCGGTGGAAACGTACGGAGATCGGAGAACAAGCGGGGTCCGCTTTGTGCGGCGGTGTTGGCGGCAGGGCTCGAGTTCAGTTACCGAGGTGTTCGAGTTCGAACGCATACTCGCCGCTGGTGGTCTCGACCGCGACGCGGTTGCTCTCGCGGGAAATGTCCCCGATGCCGGGGTGATTCGGTCGGGTTCGGTTGCCGTTATTCCAGATCGTCTTCCCATCTTCGCGGATACGCACGCGCTCGCCAGATAGGGTCGGGATTTCAACCGTTGCGGTCGAGTTGCCTGGAATTGTCACCGCAAGGCGGAGACCGTCAGCTTCCCCGCGATCACCGGGTGTTTCGACTCGTTCCCAGCGTGAGGCGACCGTCCCGCGAACGGTCTCGGTCTCGGCTTCGACCCACTCGAGATCATCGACGATCGTCGGAGAGATTTCGATGTGCGCGAAGCCGGGTTCGCTGACGTCGATGCCGGCCAGAACACGATAGAACCACTCAGAGACCAGCGTCCACGGGCGGTGGTTCATTGAATTCATTCCCGAACCAACCTGGTCGTCGCTGTCCCAGTGTTCCCACATCGTCGTTGCGTCTTGGCGGACCATGTACACCCAGCCGGGTTGTTCCGGCTGACTGATCACGTTGTATGCGAGTTCCCCGTATCCGTGTTCGACGAGCGTGTAGATGAGCGGACGTGTCGCGATAAAGCCGGTCTGGAGTTTCCCGTCGTCCTCCTTGCGGATTTTCTCGACAAGTGTTTCGACTACGTCTTCCTCATACTGGTCGGGGACGATATCCTCCGACAGCGGGAGGACAAAGGTCGCCTGCGTTCCCGTCCCGTAACTGCTCGTCTCCCGGTCGAAGAACTCGTTGTTGAACGCCTCGGCGATCGCGTCGGCGCGCTCGCGGTAGGTTTGCGCGTCCTCGTCGTACCCGAGCGCGTCCGCAATCCGGGCGAAGCGATCCGTCGTCTCGTAGTGAGCGAAGGTACTGAACAACGATGGATCCGACTCCTGATCTTCGAACGAGAGCCAGTCGCCGAACTTCGTCATCTCCTCCGAGATTACGTGTTCTTCGGCTTGATCATGCCAGAAGTCGATGTAGTTGCGCATCCCTCCATAGTGCTCTTCGAGAAGTCGCTTATCGCCAGTATGGAGATACCCGTGCCAGGGGACGATCACGTACGTTTTCCCCCAGTTGGGATCGGCAACTTCCCAGAACGGATCGTCCTCGGCGTCCTCTCGATGCCGGGCGAACGGGATCGTGTTGGTCACGTGACCCTCCGAGCGCTGGTTGTCGTCGTGGTCTTGTATCCACTTCTCGTGGAATCGAACGGGATCGAAGTTGTAGAAGTCGGCACGAGCGTTCTGGTGGACGTCGCCGGTCCAGCCGAAGCGCTCGTCGCGCTGGGGACAGTCCGTCGGGATTCCATGCGCATTACCGCGCAGTCCCCAGACGGCGTTGTGCTGGACCTGGTTCAGATCCTCGTTCGAGCACGCGAACGAACCGGTCTCGCCGAAATCCGTGTGGACCACCTTTGCAGTCACGTCCTCTGCCGTTAGCTCGCCGGGGTAGCCCTCGACAGACGCGTACCGGAAGCCGTGATACGTGAATCGGGGCTCGTAGGTCTCGACGCCGTCGCCACGCGCAGTATAGACGTCCGTCACGTCGGCTTCCCGAAGGTCCTTCGTATTGAGCGTCCCCGTCTCGAGATCCCGGGTAAGCTCGTCGTCTTCGTCGAGCAAGACTTCGGCATGCTGGAGCGTTATCTCGTCACCGGCGTCTGTCTCACGGAGGGTTAGCTCGATCCACCCCGTCAGGTTCTGTCCGAAGTCGACGAGATAGGCGTCTCCACGCTCGACGATCGCCTCGGGACCGAACGTCTCGGTTACCCGTGTCGGCGGGAGACGCTGCGGACGAAGTTCGAAGTCATCGCTCGGCGGTTCGAGCAGATTGACGGTATCCCACTTCTCAACGAAACCGGGCTCGGTCCACCCGGATCGTTCCTCGCGCGCGTCATACGTCTCCCCGTCGTAGATATGATTCTCGACGATCGGACTCGGCGTCGTCGTCCACGACGTGTCCGTCGTAACGGTGGCCGTCGTCCCATCCGCGTACGTGACGTTCAGCTGTACCAGCGCCGCCGGCGGGCCGATCGCATCCCACTGGACGTAGTGGGCCGTATCGTCGGCATTAAGTCCGTACCAGCCGCGACCGAGCCAGAGCCCGAGCGCGTTCTCGCCTGCTTCGAGAGCATCTTCGAGATCGTACGTTGTGTAGAGCGTCCTCTCCTCGTACTCCGTCCACGCGGGATTCAGCTGCTCGTCACCGATCCGTTGGCCGTTAGCGTACAGCTCGCCGTATCCTAGCGTGACGACGTGTGCTCGGGCCGACTTGACCTCCTTCTCGAGGCCGAACTCGGTCCGCAACAGTGGCGAGGGGTCGGACACGTTTTCACCTTCGACGCGCAGTGTGCGGTCGCCGTCAACTGGTGCGCCGTCTTCGAACGCCTGACCGTCCTTGAAAGTACTGTCGGTATGGCTTCGCCAGCCAACCGTCTCCTCAGGTTCGGATTGCTCGAAGAAGTACGTCCCCGCTGGCAGGGGCTCGTCGAGTTCGAGAAAGTACCACAAGAAGTTCTCCGCAGCGTCCGGCGAGATCCGATCGCGGGCGAGTAACTCACCCTCAGGATCGCCCTCGTACAATGACACCGTGACCGCTGAGTCGGGAGCACTCCACGTGGGAAATTGCCCGCCGACGCGCACGAATTCGAAATCAACCTTGAACGACTGCCCGAGCGTGTCGACATCGTGGAGCGCTGCAGGGTAGTTCTGGTCGGCATTTTCTAGCACGTCCTGCTCCGGTGTCTCGGCGCCGATCCACTCGCCCTCCCAGTGCTCGTCGTCAGGAATCGCCGTTGTAAAGCGGGTTGGGTCGCTCCAGTCACTTCCCTGATTATTGTCCCAAACCCGAACGGTCCAGTAGTAGGTCGTATCGGACTCGAGTTGCTCACCGCCGTATTCGATCGCTGTCGACCGACTCGAGTTGACTCGCCCGCTGTCCCAGACCGTTCCGTCGTCAGGCAGCGCATCGGCGCCGGTTGCCACGCGGATCCGGTAGGCTGTCTGCTCGACATCCCGATGCCTCGGTAAGCGCCACGACAGTCTTGGCGGTCGATCCGCCGCTGGGAGGAGGTTCGTCGGTTCGTGTTCGTACTCCATGCGCAGGCCGATAGGGGCTGGCACCGCGCCCTCGTCCGGTCCGCTGGCGACAGCGTCTCCTTCGCTTCCCCGAACGCTCTTCGCGACGATCGGCACGCTGGCGATCGTGCCAGTGTACTTCAGGTACTCTCGTCGGTCGAGCCCGGGCGCTCGCTTCTGGGCACTCCGATCGGTAACCGCTCGTGATCGCTGTTCACTCCGTTGGGAATTGTCTGTGTCTGTCATTGACTAACACTTCGTGATGTAGTTCACGGTATGATAACTACTTATATAAAATTATTGTTTAGCAGTTTGTTCGAAAGGCATCGGGAGCAGAAGGGTGGATCGAGCCGAACCGGTCGCCCGGTTATCGGTCGACGGTACCGAGTTGCTCAAGTTCGAAGTCGTACTCGCCCGCACCGACTTCGAGGACAACCTTCTCGCCATCGCGGGAGATCGACTCGATACCGGGATGGGCTGGTCGCGTCTGGTTCCCGTTGTTCCAGATCGTTTTTCCATCCTCGCGGACGCGAACGGCATTACCGCCGAGGGTCGGGATCTCGACCGTCGCCGACGAATTACCGGGGATTGTCGCTTCGAGCGTCAGCCCGTCATTCTCACGACCGTTGCCGGGCGTCTCGACCCGTTCCCATCGCGAGGCGACCACGCCGCGGACCGTCTTCGTCTCGGCCTCGGCCCACTCGAGGTCGTCGACGACCGTGGGTGTGATCTCGACGTGCTCGAAGCCGGGTTCGCCGACATCGATCCCTGCCAGGATGCGGTAGAACCACTCCGAAATCAGCGTCCAGGGGCGATGGTTTAGCGAATTCATTCCGGAGCCGACTTGGTCGTCGCTGTCCCAGTGTTCCCACATCGTCGTCGCCCCCTGCTCGACCATGTACACCCAGCCCGGATATTCGGGCTGGCTCACGATGGAGTAGGCTAGTTCTGCGTAGCCGTAGTCGACTAGCGTGTAGATCAACGGCCGAGTACCGATGAAGCCGGTCTGGAGTTTCTCGTCGTCTTCGCTCCGGATTTTCTCGACGAACGTCTCAACGACGGCCGACTCGTGCTCGTCCGGGACGATCCCCTCGGAGAGCGGAAGGGCGTACGTCGTCTGCGTACCGGTTCCGTAGCTGTCCATCTCGGGATCGAAGAACTCGTCGTGGAACGCCTCGGCGATCGCGTCGGCGCGCTCGCGATACGCGGTCGCATCGTCGTCGTAGCCTAACACCGCTGCGATCCGTGCGAAGCGGTCGGTCGTCTCGTAGTGAGCGAAGGTCCCGAACAACGACGGATCGGAGCGCTGGTCCTCGACGGAGAGCCAGTCGCCGTAGTGGGCCATCTCCTCGGGGACGATGTGTGCGTCGGTGCTCTCGTGCCAGAAGTCGACGTAGTCCCGCATTCCCTCGTATCGGTCCGCGAGAAACCGTTCGTCACCCGTATGAAGATACATATGCCACGGAACGATCACCCGCGTTTTCGCCCAGTTCGGGTCCGGATTCGGCCCGCTGACGGCATGAGGGATCGCGTCGCTCTGGGTGCCGTCCTCGCGCTGATCGTCGTCGTGGTCGCGCATCCACTTCTCGTGGTACCGAAGTGCATCGAAGTTGTAGAAGTCGGCACGAGCGTTCTGGTGGACGTCGCCGGTCCAGCCGAAGCGCTCGTCGCGCTGGGGACAGTCCG